>NZ_BAACAP010000202.1:0-76822 GCF_045865695.1 Scytonema hankhaensis NUACC26 | reverse complement strand
GCTCTTTTCTATGCAGCTTCATATTAAATTGGTATCAGTAAGAATCAACAAAATTATGTTACAAAAGATAAATATCGCGAAAATTCTTACAAACCAGTGACAAATAATCAAACATCACTGGTCACTGGTCACTGGTCACTGGTCACTGTAACTATGTTTAATCAACGCAAAAACAGAAGTATCGCCGCAATACTGGCTTTGTCTGGTACGTTGACAATTTCAGGATTACATAAATTTTATTTAGGACAACCACTTTGGGGTCTGTTGTACGTACTACTTTCTTGGACACCTATTCCCAAAGTGGCTTGCGCCATAGAAGGAGTTTGGTACTTAGCTCAAGATGAAGAAACTTTTGACCGTCATTTTAATATGGGGAAATCAGCTATCAAAAGTTCCCAGTATGTAAGCGATCGCGTAAGCTCGATTGCAGAGGCTTTGCGGGAGCTAGAGAGTTTGCGTCAGGAGGGGCTAGTTTCTGAGTATGAATTTGAGCAAAAGCGCCGTCAGTTGCTCGACCAAATGTAAAACGAAAAAGCTATGAAAAATTGGCTATCTTGGAATCCGAGGTTGCAAAAACTCCGCACTCAACTCATGAATAACCCTTACCACCGATTGCAATCAGCAGAAGAAATTGCGCTCGCCGTGGAACTGGGTATCCGTATTGATGTGAATCAAGCCACTGTAGATGATTGGCTGCGTTTACCGGGATTCTCCATTCATCAAGCGAGATTGCTTGTAGAACTCTCGCGTAGCGGAGTGAAATTTTATTGTATTGAAGATATTGCAGCTGCTCTAAGTATATCCGTACAGAGACTCGAACCGCTCGGACTCCTTCTTAATTTTAGTTATTATGACGAGGAAGCTTTAGCCCTTGCGACTCACATTGTTAACCCAAATGAAGCCACCGTTGAAACACTGACAAAAGTACCTTTTATCGATTTGTCTCTCGCGCAAGCTATTGTAGAAAACCGCTTGTCAGCAGGGCTGTTCCGTAATTTAGCGGATTTTCAACAAAGACTCAATCTACCAGGCTCAGCGATCGCCCAGTTAATGTACTATTTGAGGTTTAGTTAGTTGATGGTTGATAGTTGTTAGTTGTTAGTTGAGTGTCAAACCACTAACGACTAACGACTACCCACTAACCACTAACCACTAACCAATAAACCCTATACGTTTAAGAGGCCAAAAGCGAAACACTGCTCGACCTATAATGTTCTTTCTAGGCAAAAATCCCCAATAGCGGGAATCGTTACTATCGTTACGATTATCTCCCATAACAAAAAATTCATCTGCTGGAACTTGTCGCCCTTCCATTGGTAAATTTGGCGGTTCGGCGATATAGTTCTCCTGTATAGGTTTACCGTCGAGATAAACTTTGCCACTAGCGATGCTAACTACCTGTCCCGGCGTACCAATGATGCGCTTAATGAAAGCTTGGTCTTTGGGATAGCCCCGACGCTGTAATTCTTCTGGTGGTTGAAAAACTATGATATTGCCCAATTCAGGGGGGTGAAAAAGAAAGGAAATCTTCTCCACAACCAAGCGATCGCCTCTATACAAGGTTGGTAACATGGAGTCTGAGGGAATGTAGCGAGGTTCTGCAACAAAGGTGCGGATGAGAATTGCCAAGCATAAGGCGATCGCAACAAGAGTTAGATTTTCCTTTACACCGCGCCATACTCCTGATGAAGTTGGAGTTTCTTTTGCATTAGTTTCCTGATGGGTCATAGAGTTGAATGAAGAATCTAAACAAATACCTTGACTATTGTGACTCTAAAAGCAGCCTGATAACCAAGTGGAGTTTTGCCTATCTACTTTGTTCTTTCGGGAATGTACGCCGACAGCCTTCCCTTCGGATAACTCTTGAAGTGCAATTGGTATAAAATGTTCAAATTCCTTATAACGGAAATATTTTTGAAAAAATAAAAAAATTAAATAAAGTCATTGAAATTAGGATAATTATCAAACAAAGTATTAAACTGTTTACATTATTTTGCTTCCTTCTCCTGAAAAAGAAAGCTAGTTACCGACTGTTATTGCAATGCAATCAGTCAGTTTTTTATTTTCTAGATACCCCTAAATTACCTAAATTAATGGTACTGTTAAATGGATGCGTTAGAATACTATTAAAGGTAAGACTAAGCAGGCAATTAAAAACTTGAAAACAGCAAGAATTACAAGAAAAGAACCTATAAGAAAATAACATACAACAATATACACAATTAGTTTCTCTCCATCCCAATCGGATACCCGCACCTCAACTCTTATTATGAAGACTTGGCAATTGAAAACCATGATGTAAAATGGTAAGAGTAGGATTCGGGGGACCATTACTGGTCAGAGGCGCTTATCGAGACTATTTTCGGTAATCTCCAAGGATTAAAATCAAGCCAGCTGAAACAACTACAGCGGCTGTATCACCAGCGCATACCGGGCGATCGCATCACTACGCTTGAGTTTTCCCAGCGACTGGCTGCTATTAGTACCGAGCTCAATCAGCCCGTGTGTACTTACCTCAACCGTCGCGGACAAGTGATCCGCGTAGGGGTCGGGACACCACGGCAAACGCAAATTCCACCTCTGGAATTGCCGCGTTATGGTGCTGAACGACTGAGTGGTATCCGTTGCATTGCGACTCACTTGAAGTCAGAACCGCCTAATGAAGCGGCGCTGACTTCTATGGCGTTGCAAAGATTGGATGTCCTTGTCATGCTCAACGTGACTGGAACGGGATTTCAACGACGCGGTGGTGGCGCGACTGGATATGTTAAGGAAGCTTATCTAGCTCACTTAGCACCCCAGGATGCTCGTGCTTTCATCACTAGTCCGGCAATGAGAACGGCTTCTCCATATCTTTCTTCTTCTGAAGGGGGCGATGAGGAACCGAAAAGATCGCAGAGCAACCTGACACCTGCCAATTGGAGTGCAAGTTGGAGCATATCGCCTGCTTTAAGCTTGGATCTGCTCGCAAAACAGGACTTCATTGAGTTGGTGGAAGGACTCGAAGAAGAGTTCCGCCGGGAATATGTTGCCCAAGATGTAGACACAGACCACGATCGCGTTCTGATCGTTGGGGTGATGACGGACGATCTCACGACTCAGCAATTCCACGATACCCTAGAAGAACTGGGGCGATTAGTGGATACTGCAGGCGGAGAAGTCTTACAAAACATGAGACAAAAGCGATCGCGCATCCATCCTCAAACAGTCGTTGGCGAAGGTAAGGTACAAGAAATTGCCTTAACTGCCCAAACACTGGGGGCAAATCTGATCGTATTCGATCGCGATCTCTCACCCGCTCAGATTCGCAATTTGGAATCTCAAATTGGGGTTCGAGTGGTCGATCGCACGGAAGTTATCTTAGATATTTTTGCTCAACGCGCTCAATCGCGAGCTGGTAAATTACAAGTTGAGCTAGCGCAATTAGAGTATATGCTGCCGCGTTTGACTGGTAGAGGTCAAGCCATGTCCCGGCAAGGGGGCGGTATTGGAACTCGCGGTCCTGGTGAAACTAAGCTGGAAACGGAACGCCGTGCTATTCAACGACGAATTGCCCGATTGCAGCAAGAAGTGAACCAACTTCAAGCACACCGAGAACGATTGCGCCAAAGACGGCAACACCAAGAAGTTCCGTCCATCGCTATTGTTGGATATACCAACGCTGGTAAATCTACTTTATTAAACGCTTTAACTAACGCTGAAGTTTACACGGCTGACCAATTGTTTGCTACTCTCGATCCCACTACGCGCCGCTTGGTTGTTCCTGATGGGATGGATGGTGACACTCAAGAGATTCTGGTAACCGATACTGTAGGATTTATACATGAATTGCCAGCATCGCTCATGGATGCTTTCCGTGCCACTTTGGAGGAAGTTACAGAAGCTGATGCGTTGTTGCATTTAGTAGATTTATCCCATCCCGCATGGTTAAGCCATATACGCTCGGTGAGAGATATTTTGGCACAAATGCCAGTGACTCCTGGTCCAGCCCTAGTTGTTTTTAATAAGATTGACCAAGCAGATAGTGAGACCTTAGCGCTTGCAAGGGAAGAATTTCCTCTGGCAGTCTTTATTTCTGCAAGCAACCGCTTGGGATTGGAAACCTTGCGTCAGCGTCTAGGGCAACTGGTACAATATGCTACTTCCAGCTAAGTAGCTTCTAGATTGTTTATTCAGTTAAGTGGGATGTTGCTTCTAGCCCGTCCCACTTAATTAGGCAGGCAAGATGCCCGCCCCACCAACAACTGTACGGGCGCAAGGCATTGCGCCCCTACTAACTGCTACCGTATAAAATTAATAAATATTAATAAAGCTGAGGATATTATGGCTGCAAAAGTAGAAATTTACACTTGGAGGACTTGCCCGTTTTGTATCCGTGCCAAACAATTACTCGCCAAAAAGGGTGTTGATTTTACCGAATACAGTATTGATGGAGATGAAGCAGCACGGAGTAAAATGGCTTTACGGTCAAATGGAAGGCGATCGCTCCCACAAATTTTCATTAACGATCGCCATGTTGGTGGCTGTGATGATATTCACGCTCTAGATTCTCAGGGAAAGTTAGACGAGCTCCTTGCCTCCTAAAATTTCATAATTTATAACTCATAATTCATGAAACTGGCTTTTATTATCGATCCCATTCACCAACTAGACCCTTGCCATGATACCAGCGTTGCTCTCATGGAAGCAGCACAAATTTTGGGGCATGAGGTTTGGGTGACTCAAGCTAATTTACTGGCTGTGGTAGAGGGAAAAGCTTGGGCAGTTCTGAATAGGGTAGAACTCGTACCAGTGCAATTGGTAGACGGACGTTATCAAAAAACGGAATCTTGGTACAAATTGACTGAAACCTCTGGCATTCCCCTTTGCCTGGAAACAATGGATGCCGTGTTCATGCGAACCGATCCACCTGTCAATACCCTATACCTTTATGCGACTTACATTCTAGATTACATCGACCAAAGCAAAACTTTGACGATCAACAGTCCAAGAGGTATTCGGGCGGCAAATGAAAAAATGTATGCCCTTCAGTTCGCTCAAGCAATTCCAGAAACTATTGTGACTGCTGATAAGCAGTTGATTCGTCAGTTTGTAGAAGCTAAAGGATCTGCTATTCTCAAACCATTGGGAAATAAAGCAGGAGAGGGAATTTTATTTTTAGAACCAAGCGATCGCAATTTTAACTCCATAGTCGAATTAAGTACGCTCCAAGGTCGAGTCCCGGTCATGGTACAAACCTACTTAAGTGAGGCAAAAGATGGAGACAAGCGTATTATCTTGTTGAATGGCGACCCTATTGGTGCTGTTAACCGCCTTTCTGCCCGTGGTGAATTTCGGAATAATATGGCTGCAGGTGGCACGGTTGCAAAAACTGAAATCACTCCTAGAGAGCTTGACATTTGCGTTCAACTAGCAGATACCTTACGTCAAGATGGCTTAATCTTTGTCGGTATTGATGCCATCGGCGGTTATCTTACCGAAGTCAATGTGACTAGCCCTACTGGAGTCAGAGAGATAGATTTATTGGATGGGTTACGCCTTGGAGAACAAGTGATTCAATGGGTCGAGCAAGCGGTCAACAAAAATAAGAAATAGTTAGTTTACAAGTTTTTTGGTAGTAACTTCTCCTTCCGTAAAACTGGCAGTGAGAAGTTTTTCATTATCTGGGTTTTATATTCCCAGGCCCCCTGGCAAACCTAAACGGTTGCAAACAAATTGGAAATTACAGTAAGCAGTACCGGGTGCCAAAACAGTCTAAGTTAGCAGAAAATGGCTACGTTGTAGATAAAACTACCACAAGCTTAAGAACTGCAATCGGCAAAACCTGTTACCAATGAAATATAGTACCAATTTGAAAAAAGAAATGTGAAAGATATTGGGTTAGATGCAATCCACTAAGGGCTTTCTCAATCCAAAATTTCAAATCCAAAATGGTATCAGTATTTAGTTATTACGAGGTGGGCGTCGGCTGCGGAGAAAATCTGGTATGTCCAATCCCGGTTTTTCTTTTGGTTCGGGAAGCGGTGATGGTGGATTGATAGGTGGTGTTTGTGGCATTTGTCGTCTTCCTGAAGGCGGAGGATTGACTACACTTCTGGGTTGAGTGACATTTTGAGGTGGTGCTGATTGAACTTCGCCTGTAAAACCAGTAGCAATGACGGTTAACCTTACCTCTCCTTGCAGCCTGTCATCAATCACAGCTCCGAAAATAATATTGGCGTTGGGATCGACTACCTCGTATATAGTTTCAGCCGCAGCATTGACTTCATGTAAGGTTAAGTCGCTACCACCAGTGATGTTAAAGACAACACCTCTAGCTCCTTCTATGGAACTTTCTAATAAAGGCGAAGAAATAGCTGCGATCGCGGCTTCTCTAGCTCGTGATTTGCCCGAACCGATACCGATCCCCATCAATGCCGAGCCTGCATCTGCCATGACAGCCCTAACATCAGCAAAGTCAACGTTGATCAAGCCGGGGATCGTAATTATATCCGATATACCTTGAACCCCTTGTCGCAACACATCATCCGCATAACGAAAAGCATCTTGCATGGGTGTTTGCTCGGGTATCACTTCCAGCAACTTGTTATTGGGGATGATGATGAGCGTATCCACCCTACTTTTTAAACCTTCAATACCTTGTTCTGCTTGCTGAATGCGTCGGCGTCCTTCAAACATAAATGGACGAGTGACAACACCCACGGTAAGAGCGCCCATTTCCTTGGCGACTTCTGCAACAATTGGAGCAGCACCAGTACCTGTTCCGCCTCCCATTCCCGCAGTGATAAACACCAAGTCCGAACCTTCTAAAGCCCTAGCAATTTCGTCTCGCGATTCTTCAGCTGCCTTCTGACCAATTGCCGGATTGCCACCCGCACCCAAACCTCGAGTCAATTTCTGTCCGATTTGCAATCTGCTTGGACTTGCTGTTAAAGTCAAAGCCTGAGCATCCGTATTGATTGACCAAAACTCTACCCCGCTCACATCAGAAGCAATCATGCGGTTAACGGCATTACTCCCACCACCACCAACACCAATAACTTTGATATTGGCAACTCGACCTGGAACGATATCGCCCATCCGAGCATCTTCGCGCTCAACTTTCTTGCTGTCATTATTTTGACCAAAATCAAGCGCGGAATGGCTGAAGGGATTGGTTGAGTTAGCGGACAGCGAGTACCCTGATTGTCCGGGTGACTGTGAGTTTTTATAGGTAAGCCCTTGGTTATTATCAAGTGTCATTGGATTTGCGGTCTTGTAGATAAACGACTTTTTCAGGTGTTATTCACCTAGTAGTCAAATATAAGTCTGACGCTGCCACGATATATGGCGTTGTTTGCTTTTTCTCTTGACTTCCAACCAACGAGTGAATTGGAAGGGTGAAAGCTAGCTATTAGGTGTACCATTATGGAATCTAGCTCGCTTCGCTCTCAAAAGTGAAGTATACCTAATGCTTACCTAGAATGGACTGAGATGACTTCCTCTCTTACATCTGTAACTTCACTACAATGAAAGCTGATTTTGATTAGTATACCGTTGGTCTCTCCAATAGTTTCTCCGTATTTTTGCTAGCAAGCGATCTTAAAAATGAACTCTGTAGCAGTAGAAGCTGGTTTTTCTTCTGCTTTTCGTTTCGTACACTAGGTGTTTTTGAGGATAAATTTAAATTATTTAAAATCCTTGCTTCACCAGTGTCTCATTATTTTTCTAGCTTCAAGATTGCCTCCTCGAAGTAATTTTAAGTTATTGCGTAACGTCCAAACCTGAAATAACGGCATAATTTGTAAAGACCTGCCGTAGCAGGTCTCTCGATTTGTCATAACGATTTGCACTTGCCGACTTGCCATTATGGATTCTTGCAACTAAAGACGAATACTCAGTGCGGTGTTGGCGTTTTCTACGCTCAAGGCTACTTTGTGAATTATCTAACATCATGCACCCCGTTTTCAGATGTTAGGGTAAAAATAACGTGCCGCTTTCTCCCGAAATGGCAGATTTTACGACTGTTTCTTCCATTTTAATGAGAAATCTACGCTGATTTTTACGGAAGTAACATCGAATAACAAAAATTCTATACTTATCAGCATAGAACTTCTCTAAGAATTAATTGTGTTTTATACATCAAACACAGTAATTTTTTTAAGGTTTGGCAGCGTTTAGCAACTGTTTCTTTTGATTCATTTGTACTATTGGATATTCGGGATTTTTGATATCGATGTACTCTATTTGGCTAGGATTCAGTTGTGCTGGTAGATGACGCATCTGTGCCAATACCTTGATTTTTTCAAGGATTTGAAAGTTGGGCGCTCCAAAATGTACGTTTCCCAATTCTGTTTTCAAAATTAAATTGGTTGGATCTTGAAAATCAATTTCCAGAACCTTAACAGAACTTTGGGTAATAGCTTGATAAAGCGGAGTCCAATAAGGGCGATATTGCTCTAGAGAACCAATAACCTTAAGGTTGGGTAGCTCTGCATTTGGATTGAGTGGTTTTTCCTTTTTTAGAGGCATCCAAACACCATTGGCATCCAGTAACCCTACAGTTACTTGTTTATTGATAGAACCCTTATGTCTTCCCTGCTCTGTACGAGTAGGCGCGGTAGAGAATACTGCTTCTGTTGGACAATCAGTTGGGCTGCTTTCCTCTTGTGTTGAAGACACGAGACAATTTCGCGAATCAGAATTAGAGCGTGTTATGCGCTCGGCGATCGCTACAGGTTTTCGCTCGTCAATTTGAACAATTAACCCTGGTGGAAATAATCGACGACTCACTGTCGCTTGTGCAATAGTTGGTTCCTGCTTGAGAGATTCAGCAAGCCTGTAAGGTTCAATACGCCATAGAGACTGTGGATAAGAGAGTACCAGCAGTGACTGTACGGCTTCATCAGGTAGTAGATGATTACCTAATATAACTATATCTTTAGAAGTCTTTAATACCCAAATTGGTTGGATTGTTGTCCATAGCAATCCACTCGCTAGCGAACTCACGGCAAAAGTTCGCCAAACTGCCTGAAGAAATTTCACCTGCCGTTGTTGACGTAATTTTTTACGTCGTCCTTCCAAATCTGCGCGGGAAACTGATACTATACCAGCCATGAAAGCCCTTCCACCCTTTCATACCGAGTCGTTATTGCGCTCGTATCATCATTTTCAAATTTTATTACAGTACTTATATCTGGATTGTAGCTAAGCGTGAATTTTTAATCATTAGGTTTGTAGTAAGGAATGTTTATGAATGTAGCCTTTCTATTTTGGGATGGCAAGCTTTTCTTGATTAAAAAGCTACAATGTCAGTCTTGACAAAATATTGACTATTTGCGTACTGAAGGGGCAAGGGGCAATGAATAACTTTTAATAATGCCCAATGCCCAATGCCCAATGCCCAATGCCCAATTCCCGATGCCCAATACCCAATTCTATCAATTTGCTACATCCAATCTTCTCTAAAATTTGTAGCCTTTTTTTCATTTAAGTAACATTTAAAACATCCTATGTGCTATGATTCTTTGCTGCTTCATGTCATAATTTAATCAGACAGTACCTATCATAAGAGGGTTGACAAACAAGCAAGCCACTAGAACGTCTACTATGTTGAAGTTCTAAAAGCAGCACATAACAGATTGTCAAAACTATAGCAATCGCTGTAAAAAAGGATAGATACGCTATGACATCAGGGGTTTTCTACTTGAGTATGGGGAATTTTACAAGCATACAGTCTGTACCTTCAGAGAAAGACAATCTTTAAGGAATGGATTTTGCTATCAAAATAGAATAACTGTTTTGAATCTAGTATAAATTAGCCAGTATGCTATAAATACTTACTTAAGTAGGAAAAATTATTTTGTATATAAATACATCTGCATCTACATGAAAACAACACTGAATTTGTCACGCTTTTTCAAAGCCTGTAACCCCAGTAAGACGTTGGTTATGGGTGACGCATCTGACAGGCAATACTATATCGACTTCTCTACTGTACGCGGTTGTAAAATTGTAGAGGAATTGCAACGGACAATCGCCCGTATTTCTCCAGACGAACCGACCTGTCAGTTATTTACAGGTCATATTGGTTGTGGTAAGTCAACAGAGTTGCAAAGACTCAAAGCGGAACTAGAACTGGGTGGATTTCACGTGGTGTATTTTGAATCCAGTCAAGATTTAGATATGGCGGATATAGATGTTAGCGATATTTTGCTGAGTGTAGCCCGTCAGGTCAGTTCCAGTTTAGAAACAATAAACATCAAAGTTAGACCTAGTTACTTTACCAACTTGTTTAAAGAAATAGGGGATTTTTTGCAAACCCCAATAGATTTATCAGCACAGGCAGAATTGTCATTGGGGATCGCTAAAATAAGTGCTAAAACAAAAGACAGCCCTCAGTTACGAACTCAATTAAGACACTACCTAGAACCGCGTACTAACAGTATTTTGCAAGCAATTAACGAAGAAGTCTTGGATAAGGCTATCGAACAATTGAAATTACGGGGTCAAAAAGGGCTAGTCGTAATTATCGACAACTTAGATAGAGTTGATATGCGTCCGGTAGCATCCGGGCGATCGCAACCAGAATACCTCTTTATCGATCGCGGCGAACAACTCCGGCGACTCAAATGCCATGTTGTCTACACAATTCCCCTATCCTTAATATTTTCCAACGAGTACCAAACCCTCAAAAATCGCCTTGGCGGTGGTGTAGCGCCCAAAGTTTTACCAATGGTACTCGTGCGTCAAAGAGATGGTAGCGATTACGAAGCAGGAATGTCTCTATTGAGACAGCTTGTATTAGCAAGAGCTTTTCCCGAAGTACCACCATCACAGAGGCTAGAATTAACTACAGAGCTATTTGATAAACCCGAAACCCTCAATCGCTTGTGTCGAGTTAGTGGCGGTCACATTCGTAACTTACTAGGATTGCTTTACAGTTGTTTGCAAAGAGAAGATCCCCCATTTTCAGAAGATTGTTTGGAAGCAGTGATCAAAGACTACCGCGACGATCTCCTACTAGCTATTGATGATGAAGAATGGCAACTACTGTATGAAGTTATACAACAACAAAGTTTAAGTGGAGAATTAGATTACCAAAGATTGCTTCGGAGTATGTTTGTTTTTGAATATCGAGACCCCCAAGGACGTTGGTTTGGTATTAGCCCTGCATTGGCAGAAACAGACAAAGTTTTGACTTGGCAGAAAAATCGAGAATAGTGACCACCTGACCAGTGACCTGGTTATTGGGTTTAATTCCTACTCCCTACTCCCCACTCCCTACTCCCTAACATATGGAAGAGAATCAAGGTTCTCTACAAAGATTAATCAGAGCGATCGCACTTTCGCAAGGTCAATTTGCTCTCATTTTAGTTCGCTGCAATTATCGGCAACTTCAAGAGCACATTATGATTTCTTTCCGTTCTCTTAATCAAGATAAGTACGTTCAAGAAGTTGTTCTTTCTCCATCAACAACAACTTTACATAATGCTTTATTCCAAGTACTTTCTCCAGAGAATTCTGACCTTGCGAGCGACTCTTTTCCATCAGGTTTAATGGTATTTGGACTTGAATCAGTTATTTTGATTGAAGATCTCCTCACTGGCTTTAATCAAGCACGGGATATTTATGCCCACAATTTTCCTTTTCCGTTGGTTTTATGGCTGACAGATGAAGTGGCAACGCTGCTATCAAGATTAGCACCTGATTTTAAAAGTTGGGCTGCAACAACTATAAAATTTGAAATGGGACAACAAGATTTAATGGCTCTAGTACGAAAAGAAACAGAGTCATTGTTTGCCAAAGTTGTAGAAGTTGGAGTTAAAAAATTTGTACCCAATACTGCTCTCGATTTAGATCCTAAATCACAGCATCGCAAAGAAATTGAGTCAGCTCGTCAGGATTTACTTCGCATTTATAATGTTACTTTAGAAACAGATTTAGAAGCTGGACTTGAATTTGTTTTAGGTCGCGATTATTATGCAAAAGATGAAATTGATAATGCTTTGTATCATTATCAACAGAGTTTAACTCTTTGGCAACAACAGTTGAGATTTGATGAAATCGCATCTTCTTTATCTCCCTATTTTCTTAGGTATGCAATAGTATTATTTCATTTAGGTTTGTGCTATCTTCGGATGGCTGATTTACGCCCATCTGTTAGCAACAAATGCTGGCAAGATGCTCTTGTCTGGTTTCAAAAATGTTTAGATATTTTAGAGACCATACAAAGAAAAGATTTAATTGCCAAATTTATTTTACTTGCTTGTGAAATTTTGAAAAACTTGCAAGCATGGGAAGATTTGGAAAAACTAGCTTATAATGCTCTAGAATTACACGAAATTTATGGTACTAAAGCACAAGTTGCTCAAGATTATGGCTTTTTATCAGCTGTAAATGCTTCTCAATCTAATTGGTTAAAAGCTTATGAATTAGCAAGTCAGGCATTAGACATTACAGAAAGTACTTCAGATATTTCACGACAGCAAGAGAGTTGGTACCTTCTGTTGCTTGGACGCGCTCAAAGACATCTAGGTGAGGGGTTTGAAGCAGTCAATAATTTAGAATGGGCGAAAATTGTTTGTGAGTTACAGTACGATCCTTCACTGTATTTAGAAATCGTCCAAGAATTACAATCTTTCTACTTTTTTGAAAGCTATGACTATTTAGAGGCTTTTAAGCTCAAACAAGAAAAAATTCAAATAGAATATCAGTATGGTTTTCGTGCTTTCATAGGAGCCAGTCAATTACAACCACAACGTTATAGAATTAATCCCATACACACCTCACAAGAAATACTCTCTTTTCCCGAAGAAGTCGCTTGGGAAATAGCAACTTCTAGAAGGCAACAAGATGTGAATCGTTTAATTGAAAGAATGACTCGTGCTGATTGTAAACTCACGGTTATTCATGGAGCAAGTGGTGTTGGGAAAAGTTCCATTATTAAAGCAGGGTTATTACCAGCCTTAAAACGAAAAGTTATTGGCGATCGCTTGCCAATAACAGTTTGCTTATCTATATATAATGATTGGAAGTCAACAATTTTTCATAATATTAATTTGAAAATTACTGATAATGCAGTAATAGATAATTTAGAAAACTCTATTTTGGGCATTATCAAAAAAATTAAAATTACTATTAGTAGAAATTATACAATTATTTTAATTTTTGACCAATTTGAAGAATTCTTTTTTGTTAATACAGAATCACTATTTAGAAAAGAATTTTATGAGTTTTTATCGGAGTGTTTAAATATTCCCTTTGTCAAGGTTATTCTCTCTATGCGAGAGGATTATCTACATTATTTATTAGAATTAGAACGATACAGCCAATATCAAAAAAATGAATGTAATTTAGAAATTATTAATGGAGATATTCTTGATAAGGATATCAGATACTATCTGAATAAATTTTCTAGCCAAGATGCAATTAATATTATTAAAAGTTTAACTCAACGTTCTTATTATGAAGCTCAAGATAGATTAATTAATAAATTAGTTGAAGATTTAGCAGGTGAGGTTGATGAAGTTCATCCCATTGAATTACAAATTGTAGGCGCTCAATTGCAAGCTGACAACATCACAACACTTGAAGAGTATTTGATGTGTGGAGGTTCGGAAAAACTCGTACAGCGTTGGCTAGAAGAAGTTATCAAAGATTGCGGAGCGGAAAATCAATATATAAGTTGGCAATTACTTTTTGAGTTAACTCATGAAAAAGGTATCCGACCTCTTAAAACCAAAGCTGAGTTATTATCAGCCCTATCTCAAGAAAAGGTCGGATATGGAGGCTCAGAGATATGGGGAAACTGTACTTCAGCTCCCCATCTCCCCATCTCTCTTTCCTCAAGTCTAGATCTCATTTTAGAAATTTTAGTAGGTAGTGGATTAGTGCTGAGAATGCGTGAAGAATCAGGCGATCGCTATCAGTTAGTTCACGATTATTTAGTAGAACCTATTCGTCAAAAAAATAACTATGAAATTACTGCTAAGTTACAAAAAGTTCATTTTGAAAAAAACAAAGCAGAAGTCGCTCAAAAAATGTCTCAACAACAGTTAAATATCGTATTAAAAAAAAGATTGCGAGAAGCACAGGTAGTAGGTTTTTTGTTAACTGTATTATTGACGACAATAGGAGGATTATGCTGGAATGCTAATCTTCAGAAAAGAGCAGCAATTCGGCAAACTTTACGTGCAGAACGTAGCGAGACTAACTTAAAAATTAGTGCCTTAACATCAGCAAGCGAAGCTTTATTTGCCTCTAATAAAGAGTTTGATGCTTTACTAGAAAGTCTCCGAGCGTTTCGTAAAATGAAACAGACGCAAGATGTACTTCCAGATACACAAATGCGAGTGATAACAGCTTTACAACAGGCAGTGTATGGAGTCACGGAAGTCAATCGTTTGGAAGGGCATCATGATATTGTCTGGGCTGTCAGTTTTAGCCCTGACGGTCAGTTATTAGCATCAGGTAGTACAGATCGAACGATAAAAGTATGGCGGCGTGATGGATTTTTACTCCAAACCCTTAAAGGTCACAAAGATGCTATAACTAGTGTCACTTTTAGTCCTGATGGGCAAACTTTAGCCTCTGCTAGCCTCGATCGAACCGTAAAAATTTGGCGAAGAAACTCAACTGTAGGAACTTTTGACTTAGTACCATACAAAACTCTTAAAGGGCATAAAGATTGGGTTTATAGTGTAAGTTTTAGCCCTGATGGTAAAATGCTAGCTTCTACTAGCAAGGATGGAAATGTATATCTTTGGCGTACTGATGGTAATCTCATCAAAATACTTCACGGACACAGAGGTTGGGTTAATTGGGTATGCTTTAGCCCGGATGGTAAATTTATTGCTTCGGTGAGTGAGGACAAGACAATAAAAATTTGGCGACGAGATGGTCGTTTGGTGAAAACTCTATTAGGACATGAAAAGGGCCTGACTTCTGTTGCTTTCAGCCCTAACGGTCAAATGTTAGCATCAGCAGGACGGGATAAAACCATTAAACTTTGGCGTTGGTCTGACTTTGATACTCAAGATGGGGTAATTTTTAGTCTTTACAGAACTTTACAACATCATAGTGCTACTATTTGGAGTCTGAGCTTCAGCCCTAATAGCCAGCAATTAGCATCAGCAGGTGATGACAACGCCATTAATCTCTGGAGTACTAACGGTACTTTCATTCAGAGTTTTAAGGGTCACAGCGATGCTGTTGCTAGCGTCGTGTTTAGTCCAGATAACAAGCTTTTGGTTTCAGCAAGTTACGACAAAACTGTCAAACAGTGGAGTTTAGAACCTCCAAGACTTCCTGTTTTAAAAGGTCATACCGATAGAGTGTTGAGCGTTGCTTGGAGACCGGATGGCAAAATGTTGGCTTCAGGAAGTCGCGATCGCACGATAAAATTGTGGCGGCGTTCTGGTGATGGCAGTGATACGACAACTCGTCTTTACAAAACTTTAACAGGACACAAAGACAGAGTGCCTAGCGTCAGTTTTGACCCATCCGGTCAAATCTTGGCTTCTGGAAGTTATGACAAAACTGTCAAACTTTGGCGAAGCGATGGTACTTTGCTCAAAACCCTTAGAGGGCATACTGATAGCGTGATGAGTGTTACTTTTAGCCCTGATGGGATGTTATTGGCATCGGGTAGTAAAGACAAAACTGTTAAACTTTGGAATCGCGAAGGTAAATTGCTTGCCACTTTGGAAGGGCATAACGGTTGGGTAAATAGTGTGAGTTTTAGTCCGGATGGTCAAGTTTTAGCCTCAGCTAGTGATGACCAAACAGTCAAACTTTGGCGACGAGATGGTACTTTACTCAAAACTTTTTCTCCTCATGAAGGTTGGGTAATGGGTGTAGGGTTCAGTCCTACAGACCATTTACTAGCATCTGCTAGTTGGGATAACACTGTGAGATTGTGGCAGTGGGATGGCAAATTATTAAAAACTTTACTCAAGGGATATAGTGACAGTGTTAATGCCGTGACTTTTAGTCCAAATGGAGAGATTATTGCTGCAGCAAGTTGGGACAGTACTGTTAAACTTTGGAGTCGTGATGGTAAGTTAATTAAAATTCTTAACGGTCACCAAGCCCCAGTATTGGGTACTAGCTTTAGCCCTGATGGCAATACTTTGGCATCAGCTAGTGATGACAACACAATTATCTTATGGAATTTAGATATTCACGACTTACTGGATCGGGGATGTTATTGGGTCGATAATTATCTTAAGTACAATCGTAACGTCGAGCGACGCGATCGCCGTTTATGCGGTGACCACCTGACCAGTGACTAGTGACCACTCTCTAAAGAAGTTTCATTTTCTACAACAAGTCCGTCATTACCATTGCTAACAGTTGCTTCTTGTTCTAAATGTTTGAGAAAGCTTTGCAGTTTCATCCGCTCAATATAAGGCCAACCACCCTCTGTTTCAATATTACGCAACAAGGAATAGAGTGCTTGACGGTTATCCGGCAAACTTTTCTGGAAAGCTCCTTCTCGAATTTCTTGGTGTAACTGCTCGATCTGTCGCAGTAAGGCTAAGATGGCCATGGTGTCACCTTGACAATTCTGCAGTGCATTGTTAACAGCAGATGCGATCGCTTGCAGTTGGGAAGACAAATTGACTGATTCCGTTGCTTTGCCGTTTTGACTCATTGAAACCTCTGTTGGAAACCCTGTCAACTTTTTATTTACAGCAGTTTTCACCTAAATGAACCACAGCATTGTCTTGTGGTACGGGCATCTTGCCCGTACTAAATAAGGGGACGGGAGAGGACGCCCTTACTGGATGAGGCGGGCGAGGACGCCCACCCTACAATATGTGGTCTCTCTAGCTGAAAATGGCTGTAAAATCAATTTACTACAGGTCATTTACTTGGACGATAAATCTATAGAGCGAAAATCGGGCTTTTACTCCTCTATAGTACCGTTTTCTGAGAGAGAAGCTTGACAAATTTTACACATATCTGTGGCTATTGGATGTTAACGAGCCGTTAAAAATAAGTTACAAAATTTATAAGAAACTTTTACCTTCTCGGCGTAGGTAGCGCTAGGCTACAAGTTTAACATTGGTGAGCAATGCCCACCCTACTGCCCTTCGATCGATCCCCATATTGTAGTTGAATATTAAAACGCTTTGATTTTGAGTTAAAAAAAATCGTATGATCTGGCTGATGATTCGCTAATTACCCATCAAACAATGGGCTGTATGTAAAACTGTGGATTTTTCTGGTATCCTACAACCACACATCTTGTCAAGATATTGTGGAACGGCTATTTGGGATTTTTCCCCCAGATCGAGACAGCTAAACGTAAAGCACATTTAGCTGTCAGTTTTACTACATAATTAATAATTTTTTACATTGAGGTTAACCATGAGGTTTCGCGCTTTAATTGTGGCAATCTTGGCTTTGTGCATGGGGTTTTTGACTGCTTGTAGTGAACCAGCTAGTTCTGGTACAGATTACCTAACCTATGACCAAATTAGAGGAACTGGTTTGGCTAACAAATGCCCACAGCTAACAGAAACAAGTCGCGGTTCGATTCCTATCGATCCTAACGGGGCTTACAGTATCAAAGAACTTTGCCTAGAACCAACCCAATTCTTTATAAAAGAAGAGCCAATAAACAAACGGCAAAAAGCAGAATATGTTGCAGGCAAATTATTAACTCGCCGCACTTACTCTCTTGACCAAATTTTGGGAGATTTGAACGTTAATCCCGATGGTAGCCTCACCTTTGTCGAAAAAGATGGTTTTGACTTCCAAGCCGCTACTGTTAAACTTCCTGGCGGTGAAAGCATACCCTTCTTATTCACTGTTAAAGGTTTGGTTGCTCAATCACAACCGGGCTTAACTAGCATCAATACCTCCACAGACTTTGAAGGTACTTTTAAAGTCCCCTCTTACCGTGGTGCTACTTTCCTCGATCCCAAAGGTCGCGGTGTTGCTAGCGGTTATGATAACGCCGTAGCTCTTCCCGCTCAATCAGACGATCGCGAACTTGTCAATGCTAACGTTAAGAGAACTGATGTTTTAAAAGGTAAAATCTCTTTGCAGGTAGCAAAAGTAGATAATGCTACCGGGGAAATTGGTGGTACTTTCGAGAGCGAACAGCCTTCAGATACAGATTTGGGTGCGAAAGAACCAGAAGAGGTTAAAATTCGCGGTTTGTTCTACGCTCGACTCGAACCACGTGCCTAGTTAATAAGGACTAGGGACTAGGGACTGGGGACTAGGGACTGGAGACTAGGGACTGGGGACTAGGGACTGGAGAACACTCTGGATTCTAATCACCACTGTCTAGTTTCCAGTCCCTTGTTGTTTTTAACAGTGACTAGTGACCACCTGACCAGTGACCACCTGACCAGTGACCACCTGACCAGTGACCAGTGACCACCTGACCAGTGACCAGTGACCAGTGACCACCTGACCAGTGACCAGTGACCAGTGACCACCTGACCACCTGACCAATCCCCATTGCCCCTTATCCCCAGAGAGGGCCCCGAGTTCCCCAATCCCCAATCCCCAATCTTACTAAAGACATTATTTTTGTTAATTATAGAATTCAGTATAATTTCGGTTGGTATTTCTGTAGCAAATTTTCTATTTTATTTCTATGTAGTTTGAAAAAAACTACTGGTTAAACCAAAGTTAACTAAAAAATCAAAAATCCATCGTCTTTAAATTAAGCTGCATTGTTCGTTCGCGAAGCGCAAGCCGTACCCGGCTTATCGCGAAGCGCAAGCCGTACCGGGCTATCGCCTTTGGTAAGTGTGCTATTGAAAAAGCCTTAACCTATTGGAGAACAATGTGCAAACAATCCCATGTCTGGCGACAAGCTGCTCTCTTACCTGGAAGCTGCCCCTTGTCATCTGCTTGTTAGTGGCTATAAGAGTCCCCTGCTAAAGAGACTCCAGGTAGGCGAGATCGGCTGAATTTCTAGACACAATTGCAGCTTGGTTTAACAATGTATCCCCCACTTTTTATCAAACAAACTTAATGCGGTGCTATGCCAACGACAGTCACCAACGAACTGAAGCATGAAATTTGGCAGTTGTTACGAGAATACCAACAGTCTGGAGACGCTACTGTTCGGAACCAGTTAGTACAACTGAATTTTGGACTTGTGAGAAAAGAAGCTCATTACTGGATGAATCAGTGTCATGAAAGTTATGAAGATTTGCTTCAAGTAGGTTGTTTAGGCTTAATTCGGGCTATTGAAAGATTTGAAATTTCAAAAGGACACGCTTTTAGTTCCTTTGCAATCCCTTATATTCGTGGTGAAATTCAACACTACCTTCGTGATAAGGGTGTGACTGTACGAATTCCCCGACGATGGTTGGCACTGCAACAGCAAGCTATAGGAGTTTCGCGTTCTTGGCGAGAAAAATACAATCGTCAACCTACTGATTCTGAATTAGCAGTGGCGTTAGAAATTTCTCTAGACGAATGGCAGGAAATCAAGCTAGCTTGGACTAATCGCGCTCCACTCAGCTTGGATGTACCCGTGCAGGATGGAGATGAAGGAGCAACTTGTTTGGGAGAATTAGTTCCAGATAATCGCTACCGCAGCTTTCAGCTAGCACAAGAAGACCAACTTCGCTTGCAACAAGCTCTAGTACAGTTAGAAAACCGTACTCGTGAAGTCTTAGAATTCGTATTTTTGCAAGATTTGACGCAGAAACAAGTGGCAGAACGTCTTGGTATCAGTGTAGTCACTGTTTCTCGACGGGTGAAAAAAGGGCTAGATGTACTGAAAAACCTAATGACTGTGGCGGAAGAGTAGGATTTCTACCTGTGTGTCTTTGAAAAAAACTAAAGTCTTTAAAGAAACTCTTGCATTGCGGAAAGTTGGGTTATAACGGTATCACACTTTGCCTTGAATATAAACTCAAGCATATTGATTTCGAGAAATAGCAAATAACTTTTGAGAAAGACTCATGGTCAGAAAATTAACAATCGCAATAGCAGCTATTCTAGCTCTGGCGATGACCTCCTGTTCTTCAGAAGGCACACAGGAATCTACCAATCCCACGCCACCTGAAGCGCCGACAGCCACCAATCCTGCAAATCAAGCTACCTTACCCGTACCATCTAAACCAACGGGTAAGCCAAACTTTTCCAATCCAGTTGTTGCTGCAAAACCACCTTCTGCAAATGTTCCAACATCTGCTAATTTAATTCAACCGACCAATGGTTTACAACGGCAAGGTCTTGTGGAAAAAGGACGTAACGATCCGTTTGAACAAATTACATCGTATCCTGAAATAAGACCTGGTGTAGAAAGAGTTGTAGGAGGACAAAGAACCGTTCCGAGATTATTGCCTCCTTTGTATTCTAGTAGAAATCAACGTGGAGCAATAAAAAATACAAAATTCCAAACAAATCCAAATGTAGCAAAGAAAAAGATTTTAAAGACTCCGCAAAAGCGGAAAATAAATACGAGGGCGATCGCTAAACTGAAGCCACCTACCACTAGAGTATTGCCAAAAGTACTACCTCAAGTTGTACCCAATCCGGGATTAACAGCTATGGCACCACCTCCACCACAACCAGAATTAGCCAGAGCCGTTGTTGTTACAGGTGTAGTTCTCATTGGCAGAGAACCCCAAGCAATTATTAAAGTTCCAACTGAGCCAACAAGCAGATACGTGCAAGCAGGACAGCGATTAGCCAACGGAGTGTTAATTAAACGGATTGAGATGAATGAAGGTTCCGAACCCGTCGTGATTTTGGAACAGTATGGTATGGAAGTTGCGAAAATGGTAGGAGAAGGGGTTGAGAAGGACAAGCAAGCACCAACAGCATCGATTGGAAGCCCTATGTCCTAGCAGTCCCATCGCTAAACCTATTCCAAGCGGATTTAAGTGAAGATGGAGACAAAAGAAAAAGTTGAATTTGCTGGTTTACCTTTGGCTGTTTACCGAGAGATAGCAGCTCATTTACGTCAAGTGGATGGAGTAGAAGTTAGCTTAATTCCCCAAACATCACAAGAATTTGATTACAATCAAAGCCAAGTTGGTGGCTTGTGGATTGAATATACTGCAAACTCTCATTCGCAAAGCCGACAAAGAGTACAGCAAATTTTGACCTATTATCAGAATCAACTACAGTAGGACTTACACACTGTACAAATTGACCATCCTATGTATCGACGGATAATGGTCGTTTCAGACTTGTAAGGGCGCGGTGGCAAGAGCGCCCCTATGACCAATATATATGTATCATGCATTTTGTCAACTGGTATCAGTATATAACTCGTCAGGCGATCGCCTGTCTCTGTAAAAATAAAAAACCGTGGTAGCTGAGATGAGCGCCACGGTTTCTCGTATGGTGTGAGGAGACTTAACTTAACTATCATGATAAGCTCATGCAGGCGGTAGCGATCGCTCGTAACAATTTTGGTAACAGATAAATTTTTTCTTTGAAGTTACAGATTAAAAATCATGGGTGTTACGACACCAAAGCACCGCCACAACTCGAACCACAACCCGCCGTACAGCCATAGCAATAAACAGCTGTTTGGACTTCACAGATGACATCTAAACTACCAACTTCCAGCAATTTAGCAACTGTGAGCTTCTCCCGATCGCGATTTTTAGCTGGCAAATTCATCATTTGATGGAAGTCGCAATCATAGACATTACCGAGATAATCGATAGAAAGCTCATTGCGACACATCAGATGTTCAACCGTACCAGAATTAAAATTTGATTCTAGAAACCGTAGATAAGGAGTATAGAGCTTTTGCCGTTCCAAGTATAGTTTTGTTCTCCCAACGGGTAGATTGGTAATGGTATACAAATTGTTAAATACGATACCAAAGTTTGCCTGTAAAAACTCTTTGTAACTTCTTTCGAGTTTCACTTGGTCTGGAGTTAGAGAAAATTTTTCGCTTACAGGAATTTGAGGATTAAACACCAAATCCAAAATGAGATCCGGTTCTTTTCCGTAACCAAGTCGATTCAACCACTGAAGTGCTGCGATCGAACTATTATATACACCCGCACCACGCATTTTATCTACATTATCTTCTAGATAGCAAGGTAAGGATGCAACAACTCGAACTTTTTGTTGAGCAAAGTACGCCGGTAAGTCGCCAAATCCATTTTCAAAATAAATAGTCAAGTTAGACCGAACAATAACTTGCTTATCATTGGCTCTCGCGGCTTCCACAAGTGGTTTGAATCCATAATTCATTTCTGGTGCGCCACCAGTTAAATCGACAATCTGGAGCTGAGGAAATCTCTGAATCAATTCAATTAACTGTTCGCAAATTTCTGAAGAAAGTTCTTCTGTACGTTTTGGTCCTGCTTCTACATGGCAATGGTTACACGCTAGATTACAGCGCTTTCCCAAATTAATTTGCAAAACAGAGATTTCTTGTTTTGTTAAAGCTGAAGTAAGTTTCTGTTTGAAAGGTGTTACGGTTGTTTGAATCATCTAATACGATTTTAGATTTTGGATTGAGACAGTCTTATCTACTTCCTTGCCACCAGAAGATTACCCAAATAAGTAGGGGAGCCACCCGAAAAGCGCGGGTTCCCCCGCGACTGCTAGGAGTGGCGTTGGGCATTGCCCACCAACAGCAAATAGTAGACCGTGCTATTTTGAATTGAGAAAGCCTTCTGCCCTTTGCCTTCTTCAACAACAACCACCACCGCTATAGTGCCAAGTAGACTCAGTAATTGTTATTTCACCAGGCATTAATTTAGCCAATTTTGCAGCAGTTTTATCACAAACTACTGTAGGTATTCCCTTTGGAAGAAGATGACCTACACCATCATCAAAAAAGTTTTCAGAACCAGCATAAATTGCTGTTTTACCTGTAAAAACACAAGCTCCATCATCAGGAATAGGAACTTTAAAAGCTACAGAATCTAAACTCTCTAGAAGAAGATTTTCTTCTAGATTATAAGTATAAGAATCTAGTAATCGATAGGGACGGCGGGCGCGAATCTCTACTTTTCCAAAACCAACATTAATAATTCGTTGAATGTACTCTTCATAAGTCAGTGCGCCCGATAAACACATTGCTCGCAAGCGCTCATCTTTTTGCAAGTGTTGTGGAATAGGACGAGTTGCAATAGGGTCACTCATTTGCAATTTACCGCCCGGTTTTAACACCCGGTAGGCTTCTTGTAAAGCACGAGTTAAATCTTCTGGTTCAAAAATATTGAAAAGACAATTCTGTGCGACGATATCAACCGAACTATCGGGAATGGGTAAGTTGAAAGCATCGCCTTCTTTGATTTCTACAAAGCTGGTGTCAAACCAAGAATTTTCTCGAGCGGCAATTTCTAAATTCCGTGTAGCTGCTTCTCGCATTTGTACAACGGGATCGACAGCAATAACAGCACTGGAACGGCGAGAAAAGTAGGCAAATTGTAAAGCTTCCAAGCCTCCACCAACTCCAACATAAAGCACTGTAGGTTGATTGCCGAGTTCAGTGGGGTGTACGGTAGTACCACAACCATAGTTCATTTCCTGCATGCGGCAAGGAATTTTTAGTCCTGGTAGTTGTAGAGGTGTACTCTGTACGCAACAAAGCCCAACTTCTGGTTCTTGAGCAACTTCACTGTAGAACTGCGCCGCTGTTTCGAGGTAACTCATTACATTTTTTAAGGTATCCACCGTTTTTAGTGTAGCGATAACTTTGGCAAGAGATAACAAAGTAGATGTAACGGTTGAATGTGCTGTAGTATACGCAGTTATGCTGCTTTTAACTCACTCAGATACCCCACTCGTTCCCAGGCTGAGCCTGGGAACGAGAAAGGAGTCAATATTTTATGCGGATTTGGTTAACCCAACTTTTCTACAAAATTATTTAAAAGGGGGCTGTGACTTGCCGTAGTGCAATGTATTGTGGAGGAGCGTGATGGCAAGCTGTTCGTGAAATCGAAGAAATGCGGATAGGGACTACTACGGTCAGCGTACTACTAATTATTATTTGTGGCTGCAGCCTTATTGCAATAAGTTGGAGGTTTAACGACTCGATCCGTATCGCCCTCAATGCGATCGCTGTGTCAATGGAAATATAACGATTAGCAGTAAGCACTTACATCTTCACCGCATACGTCAGCAAGATAACACAGAGCGCGGAAACGCAAATAAACAACTTCCTCATAGACAGGATTGAGCTTACACATTGGAGGAATGTGGAACAGCTTGCGACCAAACAATGTGATGTCACGCTCAAAAGGACACTGAGCAGGAATCAGCTTACACAAGAAATGAGCTAGTTTGGCATTATCAATAGCGATGGAATCTAACCATTGACGAACAGGAGAAAGAAGATCTTGTTTTGGTTGAAATTGAGAAAAACTAGTCATATTTATTCACCTTATCATGTATAATTTTTAGTTAGTGTTAGTGGTTTGGGTTCTAACCCTTCTCTCTTACTTATATAGGTTTGAGTTAGTGTTCTTATGCAGTTTTGTTCCACTCTTTATACTGGAACAATCTTTACTACAAACCTAAATTTCAGGATTCCGGATCGTTCTACAGATATTTTTGTTGCATTTAAGTCCTATGTACCGAAGTGCTCGTGTAGCACAATGGGATTGGGGATTGGCGACTAGCGATTGGGCAATGGGCATTGGGGATTTAGCTTGTTCCTAACTCTTAATTCCTAATTCCGGTTTTGGAAACATCCACTTTAACTAAGCGTCCACTAACTAGAGACGTTAACTAATCCACAACTTAAAATTAAGGAGCATTTAAAAGTCGCACACATTTGTCAAATATCAACTACCGGACAAATGGGTAAAACGCGATCGCCTCAACTTAGTGAATAGGACAAACAAGTACAGGAAAAAGCATCCTTCATACCCAATGCCCAATCCCCGATCCCCATTGCCCCTCAACAAGGAGGGGGCCCCGAGTTCCCCGATCCCCAATTTCCCAATTTCCCATCTCCAATCTCCTAAAAATGAACCAGATTTGGGTAAGATAGTAAAGCTACCTTTTCTGCTTTGCAGATACTGAGAGCCACTCAAGCCCACAGGAGATATCTAAATGCTGACTTTAAAAATCATTGTTTATATAGTTGTTGCCTTCTTTATCACTCTCTTCATCTTTGGATTTTTGTCAAATGACCCTGCTCGGAATCCCGGTCGTCGGGATTTTGAGTAAAGTCACGACAAATCGTCCGCGATTGATTGCCGGAAGGCTCCTACACTTTTAAGCCTACGGGCGCTAGTGTCAAGTGGGAAAACCCAACGGGCGCTGGTGTCCTCCTCCGGGCGGCTTGCCTAAGTTTGTGTAAAAGGCAAAAGTCGGAAGGCGAAAGTGTATTGCCCTTCCGGCTATTTATTGGCTGTTTGTTAGCTTGTTTTTACGATTGATATGCTTCATCCAGTTCTGCCGCCCGAACCACTTCCCATCGTTGAACCCGTACAATCAGCTAGTCCCACCACTCCATTTGTTAGCGAGGTTGGATTCAATTCAGTGTCGCAGAAGACATTGGAAAACAAGCGAAAGTCAGAGGGACAACGGGAAAAACTAGATTTTCAAACAACTGGGAACACTTCAACTGAAAACCAGTTACAAGTTGCTCAAATATTACCCGCACCCAGTAAACCAGAGACGTTTCCACCTGAATTGCCTGTCACCGCTTCAAAAACTGCAGCATCTTTAGGCAAGAATCTTTCTATTGGTTATCCCGTAGAGCAAGTTCAATCTTCCCACCCCAATACACTGGTAAAAGTTCTGCCAAAAGCACTCAAACTTAAGAACTTATCTCAACAGCAAATAGCATCTGTAGAAGAAACAGCTCAGCCACAAAATCAAAGCTCTACAACAACCGAACAATCTCCAAATCGCCCTCCAGTACAAATAGAATTTAAAGTTCGTGGAGAAGTTACCGAACCCGTTCCCAACCAAACTCAATCGGTTCCACAAACGCAAAACAACACGACAACACCACAAAACAAACAACCATCCGGTCAAACTCCTGCTCCTAGCACTCCAACACCAGGAGAAAGAATTGTTGAGGTGACTTCTGATAGGCAACAGTATGACGAGCAACGGCGGGTAATTACAGCTGAGGGGAACGTGGTTGTCAGATTTGATGGGGCGGTTATAGATGCCGATCGCGTACAAGTTAATATGGATAACTTGATTGCTGTGGGCGAAGGCAATGTTGCCCTAACGCGGGGAGATCAAGTTTTGCGCGGTCAGAAATTTACGTACAATTTTATTCAGGATGATGGGGAGTTACTCAACGGCAGTGGTGAGGTTTTTATCCCTAACGCCGGTCAGGATTTGAGTTTTTTACCTACGGATGTGACGACAGGAGCAGCACCAGCACGTCCTTTGAGCGATCGCGTTAGACAAAATCAACCATTACAAGCAGGTAGCTCCGGTGGGCTGAATGTCAACTTAGGAGGTGGGGGAGGTGCAAGCAACATACCCTCACCACAACAGGGGGGACAAGTCAGACGAGTCCGTTTTGAAGCAGGAAGAATTGATTTTTATGCTCGAGGTTGGCAAGCCCGCGATGTCCGCCTAACCAATGACCCCTTTTCACCTCCTGAATTGGAAGTCAGGGCAGATACAGTGACCTTGACACGGGAAGCACCTTTACGCGATCGCATCAAAACCAGAAGACAGCGTTTAGTTTTTGACCGAGGATTTTCCGTACCAATTCCCAAGAATGAAGAGGTCATCGATCGTAGGGAGCGTGATGTCACCCCTGGATTATTCTCAATTGGTTATGATGGTGACGAAAGGGGAGGGCTATTTATTGAGAGGAAATTTAAACTGATAGACACAGAAGGAGTCTCCTTCAGTCTCACACCCCAGTTTTATCCTCAAAAAGCGGTACAGAGTGGAGCAGAGACCCCTGCATCGCTATTTGGTCTAAAATCAACAGTAAGAGCTACAGTCAGTCCACGGACATCATTAGAAGGGACTGGATTATTAACCAGTTTCGACCTTAACGATGTAGAAGATAACCTCAGAGCCAGTTTGCGATTGCGTCAGTTATTTCTAGGCGAACAAAATCCCCACACACTGACACTGGAATATAGTTATCGCGATCGACTCTACAACGGTACCCTCGGCTTTCAAACCGTACAAAGCAGTTTTGGAGGTATTATTACCTCTCCCATCATTCCATTAGGAAAGAGCGGTCTTAACCTCAGTTATCAAGGGGGCGCTCAATTGATCGAAGCTAATACAGATCGCGGAGAGTTGCTAGGAGAAAATCCGAGAAACAATCGTGTCTCCCTGACTCGCCTGCAAGCCAGTGCAGCCCTTAACGGCGGAATCACACTATGGCAAGGGAAACCATTACCTGCTACACCCACTCAAGGATTGCGGTATACAGCCAATCCAGTCGTTCCTTACGTACAAGCTTTCGGTGGATTAACTGGAACAACCAGTCATTACAGCAGTGGAGATAATCAAAGTACCTTGTTTGCAACAGTTGGTTTACAAGGACAATTCGGTCACTTTTCTCGACCTTTCTTTGACTATACCGGCTTTGTCATTAGCTATTCCCAAGGTCTCAACAGTGGTTTATCTCCCTTTTTGTTTGACCGTTCTGTCGATAACAGAGTGCTGAGGGCGGGGATTACTCAACAGATTTACGGACCGTTTCGTTTTGGATTTGAAACCTCAATCAACTTAGACACTGGAGAACGCAGCAGTACAGACTACGTGGTGGAATACAGCCGCCGTACCTACGGAATCAGCTTGCGTTATAACCCAGTACAGCAGTTAGGTGGTATCAGCTTCCGAATCAGCGATTTCAACTGGAGTGGTGGAACCGATCCTTTCTCCGATTCCAGTGAAGTTAAGCCAGTCGTTGGTGGTGTTAGACAGCGATAGGGAGTAGGGAGTAGGCATTACTCTCGTTCCCAGGCTCCGCCTGGGAATGCCTGCACGGAGGCTCCGCCTCCTGAAAGACCTGACCTCATTCAAGATATGTTTTTTAAAAGCGTGGGGAGTTCAATTATAACTCCTCTTCCTGCATGACAGCTTCAAAATCCTGTCCCCCATAAAACACCCCGTGGATGGTTACTCGGTCAGGTTTTACGGAAAAAGCGATTGTTACCCGTTTAGCATACCCGATAGTCCGCAAATTCGGTCGCACATCATCGCGTTTAGTGCCACGTTCCGGGAAAGTGGAAAGGCTCTAGCAAAATCCAATGATGCCATTGACGTAACGCTCTGCGCGTTCCTCCCCGTCACGGTCGGCAATATAAGTGTAGAGATAGTCGAGTTGCTGCTCTGCCCGTGGCGAGAATATGACGCTGTATTGTTTCATTGAGCGTTACTCTGCTATTTGCGGTACCGGGAGCGGATACGCGCCATAACCTGTTCTGCGGGGACACCCAATGTTTCATCAGCTTCACATTCGTCATAACTTTTGATGACTTCTTCCCGCAGCCACTTTTCTACAGCAGCGTCACGCGCCTGGAGTGTCCGCAGACCATCCCGGATAACTTCACTCTCTGTTGCATACTCGCCAGAGGTGACTTTAGCCTTAACCATCTCCAGCATATCATGAGGCAACGTGATAGTAAGTGCTTGGGTTGTTCTCATCAGCGATTCTCCTGCTTAAATCCAGCTTATTACAATGTATGATTTAATCATACACTTAAAAAAAAGCCTTAGCAAAGCTTGAAGCTACAGTTCAGCTATTCCTAACGGACGTTAAGCAAGACTTATGAATCGACCGGAAATCGCCAATAAGATTTTTTGAATGTTGAGGCAATAGAACGGAAAATGGGGTTTTGAGGCTGGTACGCTAACTATGAGTGTAAAGATGTCGATCGCCGCGATAGTTAGTTGCTATGTCCTGTACCTGTTGAGGATGGTGATGAAGTTGGAAAAGGTGCCGTATTGTCAGTACTGGTTGTCACAAAATCACCGCGTACCCAGCCTTTAACACCACTCTTGACAAACTTAACTCGATACCAAGTGTTACCGTCATCTCCGGTGACTTCACGCAAAATGGTAACTGAGTCACCTGACTTACCGTGGTGACGGATTTTGGCACTTGTTGAAGCCTTACTGCGTATATTTATGCGAGAACCTGGTTTAATTGATGTCAATGTTGCTGACTTATCAACACTTTCTGTTGTATCTTCTCCTTCTGCTGTTGGTGTAGGAGTTGCAGGTGGTTCAGATATTGTTGGTGTAGCGATTGCAGGTGGTTCCGATGTTATTGTTTCAGGTTTGCTTGTAGCAGATGTTTCGGGTGTGGTGGTTGGTAAAGCAGAGGTTGTATTTTGTACTTGAGGTCGCGAGCAAGCTGTTAGAGCCAGCAACAGAACAAATAAAAATCGTTTTCTCATAATTTTATTTTTATAAAGATCATTTCATATTACATAGCGCTTTTGAGTTCTCCGTAGATTTTTAGGATTGCGATCGCCACACAACGGCGAGGAAATAAAGAGTTCCAGATAGAGAATTAAACACATTCGTCAATTAGGTTATGCGCGAGCGCACTTAATTGCCCAGATATTCCTTTAAGTCTAATGTTGTTGGTTATTAGCATCGCACAGTTCCGGTACCCTGAAAAAATCGGTGGGGTAGCTTCCTTCCTCCCTAGACTCCCCGTAGTGGTCGTAGAACTCGAAGGTTCCAATTTTCTTGAGAATAGGAGCCAACTGCGGGTATTTGTCTGAGCGATTGCAGAACCGAACGGGTATCTCCGTTCCAGGAATAACGCCCGTCCAGCAATCAACAGCGAAACTGTTGATGGTAGTTGTGCCTTCGTAAACCATGTTATTGGCTAACCACCAGTCGCGGCTGAAGACATTAGGCAGTGGGAAAGGGTTGAGGGTACAGTTGGTCACCCCAGTGTTAGGATCTTTTTGGATAAAGTACTCTTTATCCGGATCTGTACCATCAGATGGGTCGAGGTCATATACGTTGTAAATCAAAACCTTCTTATCAATATAGTAGGCGAGTTCGCGGTTGACGCCCTGCCTCATATCGAACTCATACGTGGACACGAGCTGGTTTTGGGGATTACCGACCTCCTGAAATCTTCCCGAACCAAAGTATACCAAGGGAAAATTGGGAAATGCTTTTGCGATCTGGTTTTTGAGAGCTTCCTTTGTCAAGGAATGTGTACTCTGAACTTCGCCAAGAGCAGGGAGCGAAGTTGCTAGGAAAGCAAACAAAGCACAGATGACAATCCACTTAAAGATACCGTTTTTCATTTTTGAAACCACTACTGTATTGCTTCAAAATCAATCTTCATTTGAAGGCGATCGCCCGATCTTGCATTGTTTACATTTCTTTAGGAAAGCCACTTCTAGTAGTATGAGCATGACCGAATAATTCGTAATTCGTAATTAAAAATTCAATAATTATGAATTCACCTTAGAGGATGTTTGAAAAGTCACGATTGATGTATCAAATATTTTTTACCCCACCCTAACCCTCCCCTTTCTAAGAGGATGTTTGAAAAGTCATGATTGATGTATCGAATATTTTTTACCCCTCCCTAACCCTCCCCGATGGATTGGGGAGGGAACTGGAAATCTAGTTTCTTCCTCTAGTTCACGCTCGAAAGCGGAATCAATAGTTTGCTTGCATTGAGGAGGGAACTGGAAATCTAGTTTCTTCCTCTAGTTCACGCTCGAAAGCGGAATCAATAGTTTGCTTGCATTGGGGAGGGAATTGGAAATCTAGTTTCTCCCTCTAATTCACGCTCGAAAGCTGAATCAATAGTTTGTTTGCATTGGGGAGGGAATTGGAAATCTAGTTTCCCCCCAATACATCGGGGGGATTAAGGGGGGTAATAATGCGATTAAAATCACAACTAACCACTTTTCAAACATCCTCTTAACGTGAAATTAAAACTTCTATCTGTTAAATAGTAACAAAGGACAAAAACAATGTCTTCTCATGTCATCACATCTACCAAAATTGATATAAAAGAATTTTTTACTAATATTTTTTCCTTCAATCAATTATCAAAAAATATATTAAATAATCTAAGTTCAAAAGCACAAATTCTTCGCTACAACATGGGGCGATCGCTCGTGACGCGGGAAGCTATGCCCCAACAAATAAGTATTATATATCAAGGACAAGCCCGCCTTTTAGGTTTTGACTCTCGCATTGAGGAAAATATAACATTAAAATTGCTTTCTCCTGGGGAAGTTTTGGGTTGGGTTTCTCACGTGCGGGGTGTTCCATGTGAATGGACTCTGGCTCTATTGTAGAACAAGGAACTCATGAAGAATTGATGTCTCTCTCGCAAAGGTTATTACTACTGTTTGTCTCAACAACAAGAGTGAGGGCGTGAGGGATTATTTTAGGAACCGCAGCCTGTAGCAGACGAACGCGGATAGTGTGTACTTCCTTGATTAAAGATGAAGAGAACTTAGTGCGACTGGTTCAAGGTTTGGCACACTTTGCTCGGGGCTACGGCTCACCGGGGTAACTTTGACAGGCTGTGTTTGTATGACACCGATACAGCGATCGCGATTTCGGGTTAGGATAACCAAAGGGGCTGACACAAGAGTTGTGCGGTGCCTAATTGTGTGAAGTTGTGTAAAGAATTTCTCATAAAAACGGAGCAGGTTTAAACAGATGCAACCACCATTGTGGCACCCACCAACGGAGCTATCAAATGCGGAGCAGGCGAGCATCACAAAGTGAGGACTCCTGTGTTGTATACACTCCATTGACTACTCTAAGAAGTTCATACACTGTTTTCACAGAAAGAGATATCACTTATGTCCGATTCATCCAATACTCTCAGCACTCCTATTCCCGCTCAGCTAGAGCAAGGTAAGGACAAAGAGCAAATTTTTCAGGAATTTCTCGTGCTTGCCAATCAGCCAGATGCGACTGCTTTCAAACCAGCGTTATTATATAAAGGGATACAAAATTCGCCCTATCAACCAGAAATAAATAATTATCCCGTTCGTCTTAAAGAACAACTTGACCCTCAAGAATTAATTTTTAAACCTTATCCCAAGATTGGAGAATTGCCTCAAATTGCTTCACAAGGTTTGGAATTTCTGCATCCAGATATCAAAGAAGCTTGCATTTGCGTTGGTCGTTTATCCTCAGAAAAGATCCGATCCCGATGGATAGGAAGAAATGCTCTAGATAAAAACCAGTTTTGGAGCGGTACTAAAATTATACCCCTGCTAAATATTGTGTCTCAATTGAATACAAAATTCCCTCATATTGACATTGATAACTGCATTATTAGAGATCCAGAAAAGCTCCAAAAGGATGTATTGTTTTTAGACGTAGCAACCGATATTGCCAGTTATCAAAACCGCATAGCAAGTTCAAACTCACTGGCTGCTATGTGCAAAAGCTTTGAGACTTGGGAGGGCTTAGAGTTATGGGTAAAAAAAATTACAGGCAATCAAGACCTCATCTTTCGAGGACGTTATGGTGAACTTCCTTATATTAATCAGCCAGAATTATTTGATTTAGAAACACAAAAAGTATTGCTGAAAGCTAGACCGGAGACTCCTAGAGGAGACAACCTCGTAACCGCATACGATTTAGTCAGATTTATCTCCATGTTAGCATGGCATAATCATTTACCCTTAAACGCCCAATTGCCGGGATCGCAGTGGGACAGCTTAGAAGCTATCATTACGAGCTTAGGTTCAGACGCCTGCCGTTACACAGACCTTGCCATCCAAGCGTTAGGGTTAGAAAACGCGATCGCCTCTCCAACAATCATCTCAAAACTCGGTAATGGCTTCAGTGATTCCCGCCAAAGTAGTGAAATAGTTTACATAGCACAAGTGCAATTTTTAGTTCAACATCCGACCACCAACAATCCACCTGCGCTCAAGACTGTCTGTATGGCTTTACGGGGAGTAAAACCGTTCCTGGAAACCAATCCCGATAAACTTGAGGAAGCAAAAAGACGTGATGCTATTGAGCTAGATGCCAGAATGGCAACCGAAGTCACGGAAATTCTTCGCAAAGTTCTCATAGAAGAATTGATTTAACTACGAGTTGAGTTGCGATGGTGCAAAGCGCCCGTGCGATTGCGATCGCACGGGCGTACTTCTCTTCGTTACTTTCCTCGTAACAGACCTTGAAAAAACATAAAAATGTTGACAACAATCCGTTCTATCCAAAGTATGGTACGGTCTAACCATTCGAGGATGAGTTCTAAAGGGTGTTTTACATAACCAATTGTTGTAGCACTAGTTTCTATCCAATCTGGCTTTGCTTCAATAGCATAAGTTTGGCGATAGAACTGAATGGCTTCTTCTTTTGTCTTTTGATTATCCAATTCTGTAATTTGAGAGTGAGAATTGGCAACAATTGATTTTTGCCGATTTACCGAACCCAATATTTGCTTCAGCTTTGAGGTTTTGCTCTGAAAGTAATGCAAGAGCTTTTGATGATATGATAAATCATCAGGAAGTATGAAGTTGGTGTTTGAGCGAGCGCTTAATTGTGGCTCATTATCGACTTCTTTAACTTGTGATGAATTATTAAACAAGTCATCTATTGTTAACCAAGGAGCTACTGTTTCAGTATCTTGGACTTGAGAGTTTTTTGGTGAATTGTTGAGTGAAGTTTTGGGCAAATTTTTGTGCGAATAGAATTCGCTACTATACAAATGAAGTCCACCTACGCGGACTAATGAATTTAAGCCGTTTAGGCGAGGTTTATTTATGTAATTCCGCTCTTTACTCGTTAAATCCGGTTCTAAATCTTTGTTAGGTTTTTCTCCAAAAAAGTAGTGAATTGCTTCCCAAATTAAAGACAATATGTTTGATGTTTGATTTTCTCCCACTTTCGTTGATAATACTTTTTCTTGGCTGGTAATTGACTGCTGTTTCCCATAGAGAAATATGTTTAACTGAGTTTGAACAGTTTGCAGCAATTCCGCGCTAGTACGAGATATTGGAACTAAAGTCTTGGCTTCTAAGTTGGCAATAGTTTCGTCTAGTATTGCAAGTCCTTGATATGTAATTGGCAAGTTATTTGTATTTTTATCTTGTGCGATCGCTTCTGTCAGTAATGCAGGTTCATTGTCTTGCTTACCTGAAATTAGCTTATTTAACAAGCGATCTATTTCTGGTAATATTTGTACCTCATCTAACGCTGGTTCTATAAGTTTCACTGACTGTGATTCACAAATTTTCAACTCCTCATTAATTCGGTTTTGCAATTTTTTCTGCTGCTGAAATGTCAAAACGTCTAAAATCTCATTATTAGCAGTAACAAGCACTAAATTGCGGTTTGCCAAATTAGAAGCAACTCCCTGGATGTATTGGCGATTGGCGATTGGCGATTGGCGATTGGCGATTGGCGATTGGCGATTGGCGATTGGCGATTGGGAAGTCGGGGAATGACGAACTAGGGGATAGAGGTAGTGGAAAATGGGAAAATTGCGAGTTAGGAAGAAATGCTTGTCTCTATCTCCCTGTGTTTGTTTATCTTTTATTTGTAGAGTCGGTACAACTTCTAAAACTCGTACAATAGCATTGTCAGCAGATGGAGACGACGGCTGCTGTGAATCAGTCGCATGACCTTGTAAATGCAAACTCCGTTTTTGCTCGCTCGTGTTTAACTGTCTGCTAGATGATTCTACAGTTTTTTGGATGAGCATATATACTGAATGAAGAAAACCCTCTATTGACCAACTAGCAGTGACTTTTATCTGCCTTACAGTGCGCTCGAACTGTTCGCCCAAGCGTCGTGATTGTTGGTGAAAGAAGTTAAACAGTCTGCTTTGATAACGACCCGAAGAAGCAGAAGGCATGATAGTTAATTTTTGTTGAGAGAGTTGTAAGTTGCCCGACTCCCACAAAACAATAGACGGAGGATTGTTGATGTTTGTCAGTCCTTTCAATATTAGCGGAAATATGACATCTCCCGTATCTCAAGCCGATACTAAATCAATTTCTGATACTCTTAATCAAAGATATTGTTTTTGATTAAGAGCGATGCTAGTATAAACTCATCAAGCTTTAACGAAAGTAGTTAAACGCAAGCAGTGTACTGTATATCGGCTAGAGGACATGGTTGAACGAAAAAACAAATCTTTTAAGCTCGACGAGCGAGTACTAAAGGCTTTGGAATCATTGGCACAACAACGCAATGCTTCCGTAAATCAGTACCTTGAAAGTTTGCTGTTCAGTCATGCAAAGAAAGAGGGGGAAATTCCGAGTGATGCTATGCCTCTTGGGGAAAAACGTGGAGGTAAGCGCAATGGTGCAGGACGTAAGGTTAGTTCATAACTAGGCATAGAACTGATGCTTCAAAATCTAGACAACCCTTATGAACAGTGGGAAGAAACAGTTCGAGCACCTTCAGTGGCAATGGCACAATCAAAATGCGAACTCATTGCTAGTCAGTTTCCATTCACAGAAGTTATTAATGTGACCCAAGTGACGAAAACTCCTAGCAAAAACGGTACATATAAGTTTATTTGCTGGTTTAGAACGGAGCTCGTAGATAATGACAGCAGTAGTGAAATCAACAATTGAAGGTATCAAGACTTTACGCGGTGTTCCAGAACAAGGTAAACGGTTTTTATCAGTGAATCTTGCTTTAGTAGATCTTCGTGAGTTAATAGACATTGCAAAGGAACTAGGATTTAAGCCTGAATTAGTACAAATGCCATGCCTCACTCACATAGAAATTCATGCACTGCTTTGGCATGGATTGATTGCGGATACACCAGAAGATTTAGAGGAAAAATGTGATGAACTGGCTCTTCGGATAAATCCTGATGCTATTCGATATGCAACCGGTGGATGGGTCACATCCGTGCTGTAATGGATTGTAGCTGTCCTTTGCCTTATATGTTTATTGTCGTCTTAAATGCCCTTTAAAAATCAGAAATATGACATCTCCCGTATCTCAAGCCGATACTAAATCAATTTCTGATGCGATCGCAAAGCTACGCTCTTTGAGTCAGGTTGATATTCTGTCTTCGTGGCGATGCTATGAAGGTGACTTGAGTGCAACTGAAGTGATTGCATCCGATTTATCTTCTTGGAACTTTACTGAGTTAAATGCAAAAGGACAAATTGCTTGGGCTGGCGGTCAAAAGGTTTTATGGCTTTTACAAAAATTAGTAATTCCCCACGATCTACAGGGTTATCCCTTAGAAGGTTTGTCTTTGCAGCTAGCGCTTGTTTGGTGGGCTGATTCTGCTAAGGTTTATGTGAATGGACAGTTGATGATTGAGGGGGATTTGTTTGATTCATTTCCCAGAGTGCTTTTGAGTAGGAGTGTAACGCCAGGAGAGGAATTGACTGTGGCGTTGCGTTTGGTGAGTCCGGGTCATTGTGATGGGGCTTTGGTGAAGTCGCTGCTGGTTTATGAGTCTAATAATGATTCGGTGGAACCTGGTTTTGTGGCTGATGAGTTGGCTGTTGTACAGCGTTGTTTGGAATGTTTTGAGCCTGAGAGGTTAGATGCTTTGAGGGCTTTTGTTGAGGAGTTAGATTGGGAAAGATTGAACTGCGAAGGCGCTGAGGAAGAGAGGCGAATAGAGTTTGAGGAGTTGCTTTCTGTTATTCGTCAAAAACTTTTAGAATTCAAAATCTGTCTTGGAAAGTTTGCTTCGGAGGGAAACCAACGACAGTCCCCTACGGCGGGAGACCCGCCTGCAGGGCTGTCTCCTCCTGACAACTTTCCGCAAAATCCAAAATCCAAAATTTTCTTGTTGGGTCATGCTCATCTCGATCTAGCATGGTTGTGGCGCGTGAGTGAAACTTGGCAAGCTGCACAAAAGACTTTTGAATCAGTTTTGACGCTTCAGCAAGATTTTCCTGAGTTGATTTTCTGTCATTCTACTCCGGCTCTTTATGCTTGGATTGAGGAACATCGTCCGGATTTGTTTGGTGCTATTCAACAAGCGGTGGCGGATGGACGTTGGGAAGTGGTAGGTGGTTTTTGGGTTGAACCGGAACTGAATTTGATTGCGGGAGAATCTATTGTTCGTCAGCTTCTCTACGGTCAACACTATGTGTTGGAGAAGTTTGGTAGGTTTTCTACTGTGGTGTGGGTTCCTGATAGTTTTGGTTTTTGTGCGACTTTACCTCAGTTTTTGGTGAGTGCAGGTGTTGAGTATTTTGTGACTCAGAAGTTGCGATGGAATGATACAAATCAGTTTGAATATGGTGCTTTTTGGTGGAAATCTCCAGATGGTAGTGAAGTCTTCAGCTATATGTCTGCATTAATCGGTGAAGGTATCGATCCGGTAAAGATAGTGTCTTATGCTTGTGAATGGCAATCTCAAACGAGATTAGTCGAATCTCTATGGCTTCCTGGAGTTGGGGATCATGGGGGCGGTCCCACTCGCGATATGCTGGAAACTGCTCGGCGCTGGCAAAAATCTCCAGTATTTCCCAATGTTGAATTTTGTACTTCTGAAAGTTATTTGCAGCAAATTAAGGCAAAAGGAGACATTCCCACGTGGGAAGACGAACTGTATTTGGAATTCCATCGAGGTTGCTACACAACTCACGGCGATCAAAAACGCTGGAACCGTTACTGTGAGGGGTTACTCTATCAAGCAGAACTTTTTGCAGCTTGGGCAACTTTGAGTATTGGGGCGAGCTATCCAAAGGGTGAGCTAGAATCATCATGGAAACATCTTTTATTTAATCAATTTCACGATATTTTGCCCGGTTCTTCAATTCAGGAAGTTTATGTGGATGCATTACCAACTTGGCAAGAGGTGGAAGGAGTTGGTAGTAAGATATTACAACAGTCTTTGAATGCGATCGGATCCCAAATCACTCTACCGCCACCTCCACAGCCACAAGCGCAACCAGTGGTTGTTTTCAATTCTCTCAACTGGGTGCGATCGCATGTAGTCAAACTAGAGTTTCCAGAAGAAGATGAAGGGCAAAACCAGAATTGGACAATGTATAATTTGGACGGGCATGAGATAGAGTCCCAAAGTCGTTTTATTGGATTTCGACGCGAACTGAATGGTGATGAAATACCAGTAAACTCAATCTTATTTTTTGCCAGTGAGATTCCTGCTTGTGGTTATCGCGTCTTCTGGTTGTGTCCGCGTAAACCTACCTTAAAGTCTCTAAAACCATTTGAAGAGTTTGTTTTAGAAAATGAGTGTTTGCGAGTGACAATTGACTCAGAAACAGGCGATTTGTCCAGTGTCTTTGATAAAATTGCTCGGCGTGAAGTTCTTAGTGGATTAGGAAATCAACTCCAAGCATTTCAAGATAGCGGTCAATATTGGGATGCATGGAATATTGACCCAAATTATGCACAACATCCTCTACCACCTGCAGAATTATTAAGCGTTCATCATTTGGAACGAGGTACGTTACGAACCTGCGTGCGCGTGGTGCGAAGAATAGGTCAATCAACTTTTTCGCAAGATTACATTTTAGAAAAAGAATCTGCTGTTCTTAAAATAGCAAACAAAGTAAACTGGCAAGAAAATCATGTCTTAGTAAAAGTGGCTTTCCCACTAAACTTAGAAGCAGATTTTGCAACTTATGAGATTCCTTGTGGGGCTATTCGTCGGACAACGAAACCCACAACCGCAACAGAAAAAGCAAAATGGGAGGTTCCTGCTTTACGTTGGGCGGATTTAACGGAAATTGGAGGCGCAGATGCACGCGGACGCACGCAGATGGAAGAGGAAAATATCAGCGTCCATCAGCGTCCATCTGCGGTTAAATATTCTTACGGTGTGAGTTTACTGAATGATTGTAAATACGGTTACGACAGCCAACCTAGCCAACTCCGCTTGACCTTGCTACGCAGCCCTAAGTGGCCCAATCCGGAAGCAGATCGAGGTTATCATGAATTTACTTACGCCTTGTATCCCCATGCTGATACTTGGGAAACAGCCCATACAGTAAGACGGGGGTATGAGTTAAATATACCCCTGCAAGTGCTAGTAGTAAATCCACAACAGCAAAATAGTCAAGGTTCTTTACCAGCTATTGGTAGTTTATTGAACATATCAGATGATAATTTAATATTGATGGCTTTTAAGCAGTCAGAAGAAGTTCCAGAACAGTGGATTCTCAGATGCTATGAATGTCATGGTAAAACGGCAGAGTTGCATTTGCAAAGCGATTTCGGTTTAACTTTGGGTGAGTCGGTGGATTTGTTGGAACGTTCCGTAAATTCTTCCGAGCAACAAAGTAGTACTGTCAATCCCTGGAAAATCATCAGCCGCTTCTGTACTCGAACTTGACTGCGCTCAAACGGATTATTTTACTCCAATCGGAGAGAAAGATTGTAGGTCCAGTGTTGGGTAATCTATGTAACCTGTTGCCCCACCTGTATAAAACGTTGTTGGATCTGCTTCATTGAGGGGTGCATTGAGAGCAAAGCGTTTGGGTAGATCGGGATTTGATATAAACAGCGTACCAAAGGAAACTAACTCTGCTTCTCCCCTATCTACAACTGTCTTGGCTTTGTCAAGGGTATAAGCACCATTGACCATGAGCGTACCGTGAAAGCGTTCTCGAATATGGCTCGTAGGTACTATGACTGCACCATGCTTGATATCAGATTCTATGGCTTCAAAAATGTGTAAATATGCTAAATCAAATTTGTCGATCGCTTGTGCGGCATAACCAAATGTTTCTAGAGGATTGGAATCACGCATATCATTAAAAGTACCACTGGGAGAAAGGCGCACTCCTACCCGTTTTGAACCCCACACATCAACTACTGCCTCAGTGACTTCTAACAACAGTCGAGCACGATTTTCAACAGAACCACCATACCTGTCCGTGCGCTGATTTGTTCCATCCCGGAGAAATTGGTCAAGTAAATAACCATTAGCCCCGTGAATTTCCACACCATCAAATCCAGCTGCTAAAGCATTTTCTGCTCCCTTGCGGAATTGTTCTACAATTTCTGGAATTTCTGATGTTTCCAATGCACGAGGAGTTACATGAGATTTCATGCCCTCATAAGTCAGTATTTCTCCTTTAGCTGCGATCGCAGAAGGTGCTACAGGTAACGCTCCATTTGGTTGTAGATCGGGGTGCGAGATTCTCCCTACGTGCCATATTTGGAGAAAAATCCTTCCTCCCTGCTGATGCACGGCATCTGTCACCAACTTCCAACCTTGGATTTGCTCTTGTGAATAGATTCCTGGTGCATAAATGTAGCCCAAACCTTGTGGTGTAACATGAGTGGCTTCAGCAATAATGAGTCCTGCTGTTGCTCGTTGGGCGTAATATGTAGCGTTGAGTTGGTGTGGGACGTTATTCTTAAGAGCGCGTTGTCTGGTCAAGGGAGCCATGACAATACGGTTAGGCAATTCTAAATCGCCTAGTTTGTAAGGTGAGAATAGTACCATTTTGGATTGGGGATTGGGGATTGGGGATTGGGGATTGGGGATTGGGATTGGGGAACTCGGGGCCCCCTCCTTGTTGAGGGGCAATGGGGATTAACGACTCCTATGCCCATTGCCCCACGCCCAATTCCCTATTGCAAGTGTTGTGTCAAAGTCTTAGCCAAAGTTGTCTTTGGCACTGCACCTACTACCGTATCAACTTGGCGACCCCCTTTAAATACCATGAGTGTTGGAATGCTACGAATTCCATAATGACTGGCTACAGTGGGATATTGATCTGTGTTTAGCTTTACAACCTTTACCTGTCCTGTATATTCGGTGGCAATCTCATCTACTACGGGAGCTACCATGCGACACGGCCCGCACCACGGTGCCCAGAAGTCAACTAATACTGGGACTGTACTCTCGAGGACTTCTTGCTTAAATGTTGATTCTGTTACGCTTGTAACTGATGACATATTTAGCTCTCCTCTTTATTTCTCTATTTCGATTTTATCGAATAATTGAAATATTGTCAACTCTGTGACATAATGAAGATATGAAATTCCTGTATCATCCAGATAAAAAAAACATTTCTTTGCCTGGAGTGCTATATGCTCTGGGCGATCCGGTACGGTTGGAAATTGTCCGACGCTTGGCAACCGAAGGGGAGCAATGCTGCGGGGACTTCGATTTTGCGATCGCTAAGTCAACTATGTCCAATCACTTTAAGATACTGCGGGAATCGGGTATCATCTTGACTCGAAAAGAAGGCACTCAACACATTAATATTTTGCGAAGAGAGGATTTAGAGTTACTGTTTCCGGAATTGCTTGATGTGGTGTTGCGAGCGGCTAAAAGTAGGGGACTAGGGACTAGGGATTGGGGACTGGAAAACTCGGAATCGTTAACAGCCGACTACGCTGGTGGAAGCAAGAATTGTTGAAGGATGTCTTAGGATGTCTGGTGAACAAAGAGCAGTGTGGATAATCCCCAATCGCTAATCCCCAATCCCCAATCCCCTATAATTGCAATACCACTAACTCCTGAACATAGAGACTTCCATGACTTCAAGTGCAGCATCTGTAACCATGTGGACTCCCTTGCGGCAACCGATTTTTCGCGCCCTTTGGATTGCATCAGCAGTATCAAGCATTGGCACTTGGATGCATGATGTAGGTGCAGCATGGTTGATGACGACTCTCGCACCCAATTCACCTTTGTTAGTCGCACTGATGCAGGCGGCAGGTAGCTTGCCATTTTTTTTGTTAGCTTTACCTGCAGGTGCGATCGCGGATGTTGTGGATCGCCGCAAAATGTTACTGTGGACGCAAAGCTGGATGTTAGCAGCTGCTACTTTATTGGGAGTGCTGACAGTCGCTAAACTGACGAACCCTTGGATACTTTTGTTACTCACCTTTGCTCTAAGTATTGGTAGTGCCATGAATATGCCTGTATGGCAGGCAGTGACTCCAGAACTCGTACCTAAAGAGGAACTTCCTCAAGCGGTGACTCTTAGCGGTATAGTTGTTAACCTTTCTCGCTCCATCGGTCCGGCTTTGGCAGGGATAGTTATTGCAGCCGCAGGAACGGGTTTTGTTTTCCTGCTGAATGCAGTTTCTTTTGTAGGGGTGATACTTGTTATTTCTCAATGGCAACGCACGCCTCAAAAAAGTGGCTTACCAACAGAACGTTTTGTGGGAGCCATGCAAGCAGGAATACGTTACATTCGTTATGCTCCTGTTTTTCAAGCAGTTCTGTTTAGAACAGTTGCCTATATTTTCTTTGCAAGTGCTTTGTTTGCCTTACTGCCTTTACTAGGACGCCAAGAGTTAAAGCTGGATGCGTTGGGATACGGTACTATTCTTGGCTTTTGGGGTATTGGGGGATTAGCAGGTGCTTTCCTTTTACCTAAATTGCGACAGCAGTTTGCTGTGGATCGATTGGTGGCAGGTTCCTCTATACTCATGGGAGGCATGATGCTGGCGATCGCATTTTTCCGCAGCGTTCCTTTAGTTTGTGCTGTGATGCTCCTTGTAGGAATTGCATCCTTAAGTGTAATGGTCAGTTTGAATGTATCCGCACAAACAGCCGTTCCTTCCTGGGTGCGTGCGAGAGCTTTATCCGTGCAGTTGCTAGTGTTTCAAGGCTGTATGGTGTTGGGCAGTCTTTTATGGGGTACATTGGCACAATATGTTGGCACTCCAAATTCCCTAGCCATTGCTGCTGTGGGATTAATCCTGTTTGTCGCCCTAAGTGTGAGATTTCGCCTTCATTGTGCTGATAAATTGAACTTACAGGCATCTTTGCATTGGGATGAACCAACTCATGCTTTTGAACCCTGTCCGAATGATGGTCCAGTATTAATATCGATAGAATATTGCATCGAGCCAGCGAATGCTGAGGAGTTTGTTAAGGCAGTACAAGCACTTAGGCAGATACGTTTGCGTGATGGTGCGATTCAGTGGGGATTGTATCAAGATTTATCCGAGCCTACGCGGTTTGTAGAAACCTCAATCGTTGAATCATGGGCAGAACACAAGCGGCAATTTGAAAGAGTTACAATGCAAGATAGGGCAATCGAAGAACGAGTTCGCGCCTTTCATGTTGGCGAAGCACCACCAAAGATAACCCAGATGCTATACGCTAGCTATACCGATGCTAGAGGTTTTCGACAACCTTGTCAGTGAGGAGAATAGGGCATTGGGCATGGGAAATAGACGATTTTTATTTCCTAGTCATGAGATTTTTTGCGATTGACTGATGAGTTAACTTTATCGTGAATAACCTGGTTAGTATAGTTAAGTCAGTGCCAATCCACTTTATCATTTAAAAAAGTAAAAAACTTAACAATGGTAGAACGCCCAATAAAGAAATCAGAACGTCAAGCTAATACCAATGCTGACAGCAACTCGGAAAATTTAGATTCTACACCTCCTGTTGAATCAAATCCTAAAAGTATAAAACGAAATAGCGATCGCAAAGGAGATTCTTCAGAACGTCGCTCTTCGGGTAGAGGCAAAAAATCATATGGAGATGACTCCAAACCGCCAGTTAATCCTGCTTTAGCACGCGGTCCCAAACCTGTCAAGTCAAAACCCAATATTGTTGTAGAACCCGAAGTTGAAGCGGAGTCTTCTAGTTCTGAAGAGTCTCAAGACCAAGCAACAGAAAGTTAACGAGATAATAAATTGAGCCACACCACGAGCTTATAGCTCGTGGATTTTGCTATCGAATTGTAATATTTCAGGCACATACCAGGTATGGTTACGCCAGCAACTGGGAAAAAACTCCAAGATGCGCGTTATCTGGTGTTACGTCAACATATCCTCTACTGCCAAACCCGCAACTTTGCTTGAATCTTTTGAAAAGGTAAGCCGATAAATAGTACATCTAACAAATCATACCGCAAGCATAAGCTTGTTTAAGTGCAAATCACTTTCCAGACAGAGGATACTTTTTGGCTAACCTTTTACACTAAGTGAACGGGAATGATGTAATGGGAGAAAAATTACATGGGTTGGCTAAAAAGACTTTTTGGACTAGAAAAACCACACAATGCACAAGTAAATCCTGCTCCACAACCAGCACAAGAAGCGACTCGTGATGCAAGTCCCTCCGCAACTGAAACCGTTCCCCCCGAACGTGTAGGATTGAATGGAGAGTACGATCAAAGTGGTTTGGCTAAGCGAGTTGCGCTTGCATTTGACCAAGATAATCAACTTGATGATATCGACACTCTTTGGGTCGCTCAAACAGGTAGTACTGTAGTCTTAAAGGGTAAAGTTCCCAGTCAAGATATTCTACAAAAAATGGTTTCTGTAGCACGTTCGGTCAACGGTGCAACTGCAGTTGATACTGGTCAAGTTACAGTTGGGTAAACAGTGACCAGTGACCAGTGACCAGTGACCAGTGACCAGTGACCAGTGACCAGTTATGTATACTGTGAAAGTCCCTAAATTTCAAGGGAAATTGATTACTGATTTCAATCCCTTAGTTTGAAGTATGAGGACTAACCAGAGGCTTATTACTGGTCACTGGTCACTGAAAAATACTTATTCAACCAATCCAAAATTATCTGGTTGATTAATTCTGGTTGTTCGTCATGAGGACAATGCCCCACATTCTCAACATCGAGCACTTCTAATTTCTCATTGTACTGAGCAAATTGGCGGGCAAGTGCGGGGGGAACCAGTCTATCTTTTTGTCCCCAAATTAGTAACATTGGAATTTGTAATGTTGGTAAGACGGTTTTGACGCTAGGACCAAAGTTGGCATCTATAGTAGCTCGAAATAAGGCACTGAAAGCACGAGCAGAACCTCTATCCTGTGGCGGACTTGTTAAAATCTCTATCAGTTCATCGGTAATAGCTTCTGGATTAGCGTAGGCTAGACTTGCCCAACGACGCACTACACCAGGTCGGCGGATAACGTTAAACAGGGGTTCAAGCAACAATGGGGAAGCAACGAAACTTTTAATGCTTGCTACAACAGGTCTTAATACAGGAGGTAAAGCTTCTCGTTCCAATGAGGGATCGGGTAAATTCATCATAACCAAGCCCTGCACCATATCGGGATAGGTAGCTGATGCTGAGAAGGAAACTAGCGAACCAAGGGAATTACCTATTAAGATGGCTGGTTGGTTAATGAAGGTTTTCCAAAAATCGTAAACTTGGTCTACCCAAAGCTGTACGCTGTATTTTACTGGGGCTTTTTCAGAAGCGCCCCATCCCAACATATCGAGAGCGTATACTGTATAGTGTTCGCCCAGCACTTCTATGTTGTGTCGCCAATGACCAATAGAAGCACCGAACCCGTGTAGCAGGATAACAGGAGTTGTTTTGCGATCGCTATACCTTTGACGAAAATAAGTATATCGCGTTTGCCAACCCCGCCAAACCCAATCTCGTTGGTTCCCAACTCGTTGTTGCCAGTGTACTACATTCACGTGCCTCTCCATTTCCAAAACGCAAAATATTTCCTAGATCGCCAAACGATACTGACAAAGGATCTTTTCTATATGTAGCAATCGTATCTGAGTTGTGAAAACATCTTAGGGCGTTGCCCACTATATGATACTTTTGGTAGGCAATGCCCAATGCCACTCCTCTCAACGCGCACAAAGACGAGCTCTTCGGGTGGCTCCCCTGCATACATTTTAAAAATTAAATAGGAATCCTATATATTCTAGATTAAGCAAAAAACTTATTTTGTGCATTCCTAGTGGATACATTTATTTTTGTAAAGAAGCCAGTTCTATGTGATATATCATTAAAAATTAATCTTTGTATATTTTAAACTTTATACCACCGTTAATATACAGTTATGTAAAATGTCAATGACTTGACAAAAGCAGTGGCGATCGTTAAATAATACTACTGTGGTGTAACTTAAATTAACGAGAAGACAGAAATCGTCTCAGAGTGGGTAGAATGAGGACAGGTAAAATGATGACAATAAAAATGCGCTATAGATATAGTTAACCTGTAACTATAGCCTTCTTTGTAAGTCCTCAGTTATTTTAGTATTTTCTCTCTGACACGTACAACTAACAACCTTACCAATTTCTTAACAACAGCTCCCACAAAATCCATGTCTGTGATTGAAAAGAAAAGAAATCGCGATCTGCCCCAAATTAACGAACGTATTCGCTTCCCGAAGATTCGGGTTATTGACACTGATGGCGGTCAGCTAGGAATTTTAACACCCCAGGAAGCTTTGCAAATGGCAGAGGAAAAGGAACTTGACCTCGTGCTGTTAAGCGACAAAGCAGACCCGCCTGTTTGTCGGATTATGGACTACGGGAAATATAAGTTTGAGCAAGAGAAGAAGGCGCGAGAGGCTCGGAAGAAGCAGCACACGGCTGACGTCAAAGAAGTTAAGATGCGTTACAAGATAGAAGAACACGATTACAACGTGCGAGTCAAACAAGCAGAACGTTTTCTCAAGGATGGCGATAAGGTCAAAGCGACTGTGATGTTCCGAGGTCGAGAAATTCAGCACAGCGATATGGCAGAAGAACTGCTCAAGCGAATGGCAACAGACTTGGAGTCAGTGGGTGAAGTGCAGCAAGCGCCTAAGAAGGAAGGGCGCAACATGATGATGCTGATTTCTCCTAAGAAATAACAAAATCTTGCATATGCTGATAGTCCTGAGCGCTGAGTGGGCAAACTATACTCAGTTACTCAGGGCTTTTGCTATGCAGTGACCAGTAACCAGTGACCAGTGACCAATTAAAATGCATGGAACTAAAAAATCACCTATGGACTCCAAATAAAGGTGTTCTACCACGACTCCTACAATGGGTGAATCTTCGACCAGAGGAGAGCGATCGCACGTGGCTTATGTTTGCTTTTTATACAGCTACCTCAGTAGGATTGCGATGGTCTGAAGATAGTACGGTGGCTTTGTTTTTAGATAAATATGGAGCACAACACCTACCTTGGATTTACATAGCCAGTGCATTCAATGGAACTTTGTTGGTATATTTATACTCTTGGTTACAACAAATTTTTCCCCTGCGTCAGATTATAGTGGCGATCGCACCTTGTATGTTTGTGCCACTTGTTGTGTTCAATTGGGGAATGCAATTTCCATATTTAGGAATCGTTACAGTATTTCTCCTCAGACTTTGGGTAGATGCTTTTTATGTTGTTAACGAACTCAACACCTCCATAGCAGCCAATCAATTATTTAATATTAGAGAAATTAAACGTGCTTACCCTCTAGTCAGCAGTGGTATTTTAGTTGCTGATGTCATTAGTGGTTTTAGCCTACCTTTTTTATTAATCTTCGTCGGGCTGGAAAACGTGATTATGCCCTTTGCGGGTGTGTTTATCGCAATAGGGGCGCTCATTCTCTGGCATTTAAGTAGAAACTACCAACAAGTTTTCCCCGATGCTCCATTACGAGAAGTTCCAGAAATCCGTCAATCTCAAGGACGCCACCTTTCTGGTTCTCTCAAGCAATATGCTTTCCTGTTATTTGGTTTTTTTGCCCTGCTGCACCTTATTGGGGTACTCGTAGATTTTCAGTATCTCACTCAGTTAGAGTCAAACTTTGAAGGTAAAGACATCGCTAGTTTCCTGGGTGTTTTAGGTGGGATTACAGGAATATGCGAACTGCTGATGCAGTTATTTATTTCCAGCAGAGTTCTCGAACGTTTTGGAGTCTTTTTTAGTGCTGCTACCTTACCATTAAGTGTAGGCATTCTCATGCCAGTTGCGATCGCACTCCTCAATTTTCTTCCAGGAAGCCAGTCACAAAAATTTTTATGGGGCTTAGTCATTCTGAAATTCTCAGATGAACTTTTGCGCTACACCTTAGTGACAAGCAGTAGCCCGTTGTTATTTCAACCCATTCCAGACAAAATACGCAGCTACGTACAAGCACTCTCCGGTGGTATAGCAGAAGCCTTTGCAACAGGAATAGGCGGAGTTTTCATTTTAGTCTCCTTCTGGTTTGCCACATCATTGACACTCTCCAAACACAACTTCATTTTGCTAGCAGAAACCATCGCTGTTGCATTAGTTTGTGTCGGAGTTGTTTTAGTCATGCGATCGCGTTACGTTAATTTGTTAGTCTTAAGTGCAGGACGGGGAAATCTCAGTGGTGCGGATGTAGATTTACGCGCATTCAAGCAAGCCGTCATCAAAGCTTTAGGCGAACAAGGTACAGAAGCCGATAAACACTCCTGTATTGAACTTTTATCTCAAATTGACTCCAAAGGCGCGGGGGAAATTTTAGCCCCCCTGCTTGCCAAGTTACCGCCTTCATTACAAATTTATAGTTTAGAAGTCATGCTTGCAGGCGGTGCAAATCCCGCATACCTACCAGAAGTTCAGGCGTTATTAGATGCATCCACCGAAAGAGTCGCTGCTCAAGCTTTTGCTCTTGCCTTGCGTTACGTCTGGCTTGCAGGATCGAATCCAAATCTTGCCGAACTAGAAGAGTACTTAAAACACCAACAACACTCCGTCATTCAAGCAACTGCTGCTGTACTTGTGTTGCGTCATGGAACACCAATGCAAAAAGTTGAAGCAATACATATTTTGCGACGGATGCTAACTCATAAAAATGAACGCTTGCGAGTCAATGCAGTCAAAGCGCTATCAGAAGCCGTTTATTTACAAGAACTACGAATTTACATTCCCAACTTATTACAAGATGAATCTTTACGGGTTCGGTGTGCAGTTCTAGAGATGGTTGCAAGAACTCATCTAGAAGAATATTATTCAGCATTATTGAGTGGGCTTTATTACAAGTCAACTAGAAATACAGCTATAAAATCTCTCGTGCATCTAGAGAATGAAGCCCTACCCATGTTAGTTAGCTTAGCCACTAACATTTACAAGCCAGAAGTTGTGCGGATGTATGCTTGGCGGACAATCGGTCAAATATCTACCTCGGAAGCAACGGATGCTTTATGGCAATATTTAGAAACTTCCAAAGGGACAACTAGATATCATATCCTTCGTACTTTACTAAAAAGATATCAACAAGAAGGTATTATCAATTTATTAGATAAAACACTTGAAAGCAAAGTTAAAAGATTAATTGATAAAGAATTACGATTTTTGGGTTATATTTACGCCGCTTACATTGATTTAGATGCGCGAGATAAACTAGAAATCTCTCAATCTAATAAAAAATTAGATATTGTATGCGATTTATTGCAACGCTCGCTTCTAGAATTAGAAATTGATGTCAAAGAACGATTATTACTATTACTAGAATTACTCTACTCTTCAGAAAAAATTAAAGCAGTTGCCTTGAATCTTAAATCGGTATCGTCAAAAAATTGGGCAAGAGGATTGGAGATTTTAGAGCATACAGTCAAGTTACCTAATAAAGCTATATTGTTAAACGTTTTAGATAAGCGATCGCCTAAAGAAAAACTACAAAAAATAGTAGAAAAAGGCATGATTGAATATCAACAAATGGAGTTAGGCGATCGAACCCGAAGTTTAATCATAGATAAAGAATCCCTTTCCGATTGGTGCTTGGCGTGCTGCTTTCACTTAGCGAGAGTCGCCCGTGTAAGACTAACTAGCAAACAAGTTTTAGAGAGTTTGCGCCATCCCACAGGGTATGTAAGAGAAGCAGTTATTGCCTACTTATACGTAGTTTCTCGCCGCGTTCTTCTGGAACTTATACCCCAATTAAAAAACGATCCGCACCCTCTTGTTGCCTCTCAAATTAAGTGTCTTCTTAAAAAATACGATGTTAGTGGTTATAACAACTAACAACTAACAACTAACAACTAACAACTAACAAACATGTTAACCAGCGTCGAGCGTTTATTATTTGTCCGAAGAGTGCCAATCTTCAAAGAATTACGAGATGATTTTCTTGTTCGTTTAGCTTCAGTGATGGACGAATTATCTTTTCCAAGCAATTACACCATTTTTAAACAAGGCGAACAAGGAAGATCTCTATATATAGTAGTTTCAGGACACGTGAAAGTTCACATCGGAAATCAACAACTAGCTATTTTTCCCAAAGGAGAGTCTTTTGGTGAAATGGCAGTTTTTGATGCTCAAACCCGTTCTGCTTCTGCGACAACCTTAGAACCTTGTGATTGTTTAGAACTCACGCAAGAACAACTGTATGATGCCATAGAAGAAACTCCCGAAATTGCAGTGAATATTATTGGCGTATTATCACGGCGTATTCGAGAATTAAATGAGAAAATTAATGCTATGGGGACAAGAAATTATTAATATTAGGAAACACTTGGATCGTCTCCTGCTTTGAGATCTTTTAAAATCTGTTCTACTTGCCTGATTTTTTCTGGGAGATTTTGGGACTTGAAAATATTTAAAGCTTTTTCTAAAGATGCGATCGCTTCATTGCGTTTTCCTTGTTCCCAAAATGCTTGAGATATGTTAGTTAGTGCATCCCCGTAATTTGGATTAATAGCTAACGCTTTCTGATAAGCTGATGCAGCTTCATCCCAACGTTGTTGGCTTGCAAAAACGACTCCAAGGGCATTGTATGCAAGGGCATACTTAGAATTTTTCTTAATTGCTATTTCATATTCTTTAATAGCATCTTCTTTTTTTCCCTGACGAAACAGGACATTACCTAACTGATAATGGCCAAAGGGATAATCTGGATACTTCTTAATTAATTTACGTAGGTTTTCTTCTGCACCAGTGAAATCTCCTTGGTTAAATAAAGTATTTGCAATTTGAACGAGTTGCGATCGCTCTTGCGGTGCGTTATCAGAGAATTGTGCTAGTTTTTGTACTCGTCTAGGTTGTTTGCCGGTAGTAGGATTACGTACTTCGGCAATAGGATGCTCCCGTTTTGACAAATTGCTCTCAGAATAGAATTCTGAGGCTATACGAACAAAGCCAGCCTCCGTAGGCTCTATGAAGTCCGCCGACGCGGACTTCGTTTGTATAGTCGCGATTTCCAATCGCTTAGTGCTTTTTCTAAGTTGGGATGCTCCCTCTGCAACAACAATTTGTGATTGATTTATAACAATGAAGTTACTGAGTATCAAGAAACTGTAAATCTGAAAAGAAAATAATTTGTTAATATTCTTTGACTTCATACTGAAAATTTTTCTACGTTCAAAAGTCACAAAACATCTGTACCTAAGAAGGTAAATGAGCCTATAGAGTCAACATTTGGGTACGAGTACGCATAATAGCTATCGATGATTATAATCGGAATAGACCTAACCGTAAATTTCGGGACACTTAATATTCCGAATAAAAATTTCTCAGTAATTTTCCGGGTAAGTTTAACATATAAGTAATTTTACTCTCAGTAAAAAATGCACTGCAAGCGCAAAAATTCTGATATTTTAAGTTTCGCTAGACTTGCGATCGCGGGATTCAGTCTAGTATGTGTAACTTTAGCAACTATAACCGTCGTTTCTCCCAAGTTAGTAGCGGCTAAAGAAGATAACCGACTTGCAAAAGCATCTACAGAACTACCAATTGTCAAATCGGCGGCATTGGGTATAGATATGAATGTACCATGGTCAAAACCAGTTAAGATTGAAGACCCCTTTGAAGGGAATTCCATTGGTATATTTGACCGCCACTCATTCTATAAAAATTTTCTCAACGTTAGCTCTAAGTTTGAAGCGATTAGTCTTTGGAGGCAGAACTCCGTTCGGATTCTTTTATCTTACCGCGAGCGCGATTGCTTTTCCGGGTATGGCTTATATCCTTACAGCAAGATATCAGGAACGGGATGTTTGGGAGCTAAAAATACCGTTAAGGTAACGAACCTTTATATAAAACTGGGAGAAAAAGTGTTTCGCCTTGAGGGAAACAACAATACGTTCGATCTGACTCCCGAATTAGCAACAGCCCTCAAAAACTCACCGGCTGAGAATGTGGATATTAGGCTTGTGGCTGAAAGTGGAGAAGCAATAGACAGTGAAATTGGCAAAAAAACTGTAGAAGCTTGGAAAAATATTTTTTAACAGGCGGCGGGAATTTTTGCCTCTTTTCAATCCTGGCTCTCTAAGTAACGGTACAATAGTCACTAATTTTCAAAGCCTAAAAACCAAATTATGACGATGCATCCTTTATTGCAACGTGCATTTACCAACCGCAATGCCCTCAAAGCGATCGCTGGCTTGAATAACTTCGATTCCAAGCGTGTAGCCGCGATTGTCAAGGCAGCCCATCACGGCGGTGCTACTTTTATTGATATTGCCGCTAGTCCAGAATTGGTACAAACAGCAAAATATTTGACAAATTTGCCAATCTGTGTATCAGCCGTAGAACCAGAAAAATTTGTACGAGCTGTAGAAGCTGGTGCTGACTTAATTGAAATTGGTAACTTTGATTCTTTCTACGCTCGAGGACTGAGATTTGAAGCAGAGGAAGTTTTAGCACTGACTTACCAAACTCGTGCTTTGCTTCCTGAAATCACCCTCTGTGTCACCGTTCCTCATATTCTGACACTAGATAGACAAGTAAAACTAGCAGAGGAATTGATCGAAGCAGGGGCTAATATTATTCAAACAGAAGGTGGGACTAGTAGCAATCCTACTCACCCTGGAGTTTTGGGACTGATTGAAAAAGCAGCACCCACTCTAGCAGCAGCTTATGAAATTTCTCGTGCCGTTTCAGTTCCCGTACTGTGTGCCTCTGGTATTTCCAATGTAACAGCACCCTTAGCCATTGCATCTGGTGCATCTGGTGTTGGCGTCGGTTCTGCTATTAACCAACTCAATAGCGAAGTTGCAATGATTGCGGCTGTACGTGGTTTGGTAGAAGCTTTGGGAACAGCAACTGTAGTTAAGTGACCAGTGACCACCTGACCAGTGACCAAGTAACTACCAATCACTAACTACTGTACGGGCGCAATGCCTTGCGCCCCCACTAACCACTAACTTCCTTCAAAACATATATTACTTGGTTTTGCTGTTCTTCTGACAATTCGGGGAACATGGGTAAGGATAAAACCTCTTGACAGGCTTGTTCTGCAACTGGCAATTGTCCTACTTGATATCCCAAACTTTCATAGACTGGCTGTAGGTGTAACGGATAGGGATAATACACCATTGTATTAACGCCTCGTTCTTGCAATTGATTGCGAAGCCAGTCTCTCTTGTCATCTAAGACGCGAATGGTATATTGATTCCATACTCCCATGCCACCAGCCAATTCTTGGGGCATGATGATATTGACTAGTTGACTTAAAGATTGGTGATAACGAGCCGCAATTTGTCGTCGCTGGTTATTCCAAATATCGAGATAGCGTAACTTAATCTGTAAAATAGCAGCTTGGATCGCATCTAATCGGCTATTAACACCAATTTTTTCATAGTGATAGGGATTTCTTTGACCGTGCTCTTTTATAATTCGTATCTTGGCCACAATTTGCGGATCGTTAGTTGTTATCGCCCCTCCATCACCACAGCCCCCTAAATTTTTAGTTGGGTAAAAACTAAAGCAGCCTATATGCCCAATACTTCCTACTTTCTGCCCTGCCCAAATCGCACCTGTAGACTGAGCGCAGTCTTCTATAATGACTAAATTGTGAGCTTTTGCAACATTCATTAAGCTCGTCATATCGATAGGCTGACCAAACAAATGAACTGGAATAATTGCTTTGGTTTTTGGTGTAATTGCTGCCACAACTTGCTCCACATTTAAATTAAATGTAGTCGCATCAATATCAACAAATACAGGCTTTGCACCTACAGCACTTACAACTTCTGCAGTAGCAATAAAAGTAAAGGGTGTAGTGATAACTTCATCATTAGGACCAATATCAAAAGCTCTCAGAGCCAAATATAATGCGTCTGTTCCAGAATTGCAGGCTACACATTCACTAACGCCAGTATATTCAGCAAACTTTTGCTCAAAACTTTCTACAACAGAACCACCAATGTAGCGACCAGAAGCTAAAACTTGTAAAACGGCTGCACTTATCTCTGCTTCAATAGTAGCGTACTGTTGTTTAATGTCGAAGGCAGGAACGGAATTAATACTTTGAATCATGAGTTTTTTAGGAATTGGGGATTGGCGATTGGGGATTGGCGATTGGGGAACTCGGGGCCCCCTCTGGGGATAAGGGGCAATGGGGATTGGCGATTGGGGATTAGGAAAAAGAAATTTTTATAGCAAGGTTTGTTGGTTCTCGCCTATAATTACCTAATTAAAAGAACAACCTTCTTGCTAGATTAAGAATTCATCTTAAGAATTAAAGTTCCTTATCATTAGGTTAGGTTGTTTTAGAGTAGTTCGTAGGGACGCAAGGCCGCCGCGTCCGTACAGCAGTTAGTAATTCCCAATCCCTAATCCCCATTGCCCCTTATCCCCAGAGGGGGCCCCGAGTTCCCCAATCCCCAATCCCCTACCCAAGGAAGTACAAAACTCATGCAGGATTTAATAAAGCTAGATTTTGTTGATTTGGCTTTGGCTGTAGCATTCATGGGAGTCGCTATCGGTTTATCTGCATGGGAAAAAATTGGACTAGAACTGAGTTTAGCCCTTGCAACTGGAAGAACTATCCTACAATTGGCAGTCTTGGGGTACGTTATGGAGTTCATCTTTGCTCTTGACACTCCTTTGGCTGTTTTGGGGATTTTAGCAGTCATCTTAACGATTTCGGCAGTTGTGACACGAAATCGCATTGATAAAAAAATACCTCAAATGTTGCCTCTCGTGTGGGGGTCAATTTTTATCAGTACAAGCCTAACTCTGATTTATACGACCCTCCTCATAATTCAACCGGATAAATGGTACGAACCACAGTATGTTATCCCATTAGGTGGTATAGTTTTAGGAAATGCTATGAATGCAGCAGCGATCGCAGGAGAACGTTTCGTCACCACAGTTGATGCGAGCCAACTAGAAATTGAAACTCATTTAAGCTTAGGTGCGACTCCTGGGCAAGCAGTTGCAAAGTATCGTCGAGAAGCTGTCCGTGCTGCATTCATTCCCACACTCAATCAGATGTTGGTCATAGGTTTAGTGACATTACCAACATTTATGTCGGGACAGTTATTAAGTGGTGAGAATGCTCGCGAAGCTGCTTCCTACCAGATTTTAATTATGTTTACCATCGCTTTTACCAATTTGCTGGCAACACTGTTGCTAACGCGAGGGCTGAGTCGGCAATTTTTTAACTCTGCTGCCCAACTTATTAGGTAGGAATACCATTTCTCTATGAAGATGCGCTAAATTCTACCCCCCTGTAGTCCCCCCTTGGCAAGGGGGGACGGCGTTAGCCGGGGGGTAAATATATTGCAGCTTCACAAAGAATTGGTAGAAGTAATTTGCATGGAATTCTAAATTATGTCAAGTTCGTTACTTCCAGGAGAGGGTGCTGTTGGTTCTTATGGTGATTTGCTTAAAAGAGGACGCAGGGGCGATAACTTGACGCCACATCATATACCGTCCAATGCGTTTATGCTTTTCAAAGTCCCTGGCTATACAAAGGATAAGGGATTGAAATAGTGCGACTCGTTTTAGAGTAAAAATACTTCGGTATATAGCTCTAAGTGAGAAAGACAAGGAAAACCTTGAAAAACTCATAACTAATTTCGAGATGTAGGTGAAAGCCCTACCCTGTACGAGATGTAGGTGAAAGCCCTACCCTGTAAAGGAAACAGTGACCCCTAATCTGCCCACGCCGAATAGACTCGGAAATCTATAGAGCGAAGCTGGGAAGAGGACGCAATCAGAGCCAAAAGCAGATATGGCACACTGGCGTTAAAAGGAAGATGACAAGGATAAACAAGACCTAAAAAAGCGTCTTAATCCCAAGTGGTAATCTGGAAAAAAAATACCGACCTCACACCCTATTCTCGCGGCCATCTTGTTTCGTTAGCCGCATTCCTTGAGAAGAGTGTAGGCGAAATGGTCTGTCCTAAATCATCAAACAATCAGAAATTGGAACGAGGAAAAATGGTGATGAAGTCTGGGGGGAGGTCGAAACCTCAGTAAGCGAGACGAGACGCCGAAAACTTCACATCAGGTAGGACGAACCGTAATTGGTTCGAGGCAATTCAGAATATAATTAACAGAGTAGAATATGGTTAGACACGTAGAAGAAAACTACAGTGAACTCTGGAAAAAGATAGAGTGGAAAAAGCTCCGCAAAAACTTATTCCGTCTAACCTGAGCGATAATGATTTAATATCAACTTTAAAAGCGTCGAAGTTGATGCGTTTAAGAGAAGAGGTTTTAGCTTTTGATAATGCTCTAACTGAACTGGCTGAAAATGCGACTGATATGGATTTAGAAGAACTCCTAAAAGTTTTAGATGATAACTGCGAACATGAAGAGGTAATGTGGGGTCTTGTCCACTTTTTAGAGTCTTTTGATGCATCGAAACAGCTTCAAGCACTTCTTAATGTTGTTCAGGAGTTAGTTGTTTCTGCTCCGAGATGGACAGAGATTATACATTACCGAATATTTAATGATGAGCCAACTCGATTTTTATATCAAGATATGTTGATGTCTGTTGATTTGAAGACTCAACAATTAGTTACGAAGATTTTAGAAGATATTGCACAAAAACATGAATTAATTAATGTTTAATATTTTTCCTTGTTTAAATTGTTTATGATATGCTGCCCTTGAAATCCTGCGCGAGTATTAAAATTTCAACGCTCTAACGAACTCAAACTTGAATGCCTCAGAATACTCGAACAAGGCAAGGAACTTGAAGCAATTTTAGCAACTCTCAATATCCCTTACCCTAGTGTTTGCTATTACATTCGCCAATAATCCAAACTTCTATATTTAGATTTATGAAAATTTGGCCAATCCCTACTCCCCAGGATTATGAACATAAATCGCATTGCCCTGAACATTGTAAATAACGAGAGGCAAGCTAACGTTATCACTGATAATATTCAAAGTTTCCTGCAACTTTTGTAAGTACTCAGATGTATTTGTAGCAGTGTCAGGAGAACTTTGATTGCTTGCAACAGCATCTGTGGTACTTTGCTCGCTTACGTGTGTGACGCTAGTTTGTAGTATTTTTTGGTACTCTGGCGTCAACTGCACAGTGATTCCTTGTTTATCCACCTTATAATCACAAATGCGAATTGTACTGTAACAGGTTCTATTTAAGTCAGTACGAGTTCTTTGCATCAAACTGATAGTTTGTAACTTATCCTGTGCTTGCTTGAGGGCAGCAGAGTAAGGTGTTACTAAAGCCTGTGCTTGAGTGCGATACATACTTTCATCAGTCACTTGCTTAACAGAATTTACAGCTTGATTCCAATGAGTGACAGCTGCTTGCCATTGATTTTGTTGTTCGTATCGTTTGGCAAGGTTGGCTGAAGTCACGGCTTGATTATAAGTTTTAGCTGCTAAGAGTTCCCTAGTGGCATGAATCCGTGCTGTTGCTAAGTAGGGTTTATATTCTCCTAAAAGTTTTTGCGATTCTTTATATACAGAACTGCTAGGTGGAATTATGGCTAAAGCATTGACTGCCACTTGCCACGTGGCTTGAACTTTTTGTAATTCTTGTAAAGTTTTGGCAGTTACTTCTCGTTTGGAAGCCTCCATAGCTACAGCTTTTGCCGCAGCTAGCTTTGCAATCCATTTTTCCTCTACAAGTAATTGCTGTTTCACAACTTTTAATTGAGAGCGATAAATCAGCAATTTAGGTAGGACTATTTTATAGAGTTCGCTATTAGAATTAATCGCTTCTAGGGGTGCGATCGCTTGTCGCCACATCTGTTGTCTAGCTTGCAAATCCTGCATACTAATTGCAGGGGTTTTACTTTTTTGTATAGCTATTGACCCGGCTTCAAATGCTTTAATCACCTGGTTAACTTTTGCCGACTCTGTAGAAAAACTGGTTGAAAGTTTTTCTGCTTCTTGATGATAGGGCGACCAAAAAGGAACCCCTTTTAAAGATGTACTGGATTCTGCTAATTGCTGTTGCAGTTTTGGTAACTCTTGTTCGGAGCGAGCATTGAGTTTCAAGTGATTCAATGACTCTTGTAACTCCCTTGCTGTTTGTATTTCTTTACACTCCGATATTGAGCAAGGACGAGTTAAGAAGTAAGTAGCACCACTTAATACAGCAATGATAGCTAGGACAGCACCTACCAAAATAGGTTTGATTTTCCGTACTGGCTTTGATGACGAATATGTAGACAAATCCGGAGCATCTGCCATTGGATCGAATGGTTCATCCTCATTCGAGGCGTCTGGAAGTGGGGAGTTGAGAAAAGATGAAGAAAAACTTCCGACATCCCCACTGTTAACGGATAGTTCGCCAGAACTTGAGGAGAAAGATTGCTGATAAGCGTTTTCTTCAGTTTCCATTTTGTGAAAATTGCGAGATTTCGGTGTCCTGATGTCCTCTAATTTAATATCTTCGGGTTCTTCAATTTCCTCAGCTTCAAATGGCTCGTATGTTTCTGGGGTTCTTAGCATTAAAGAACGTTTGGTATACGGCTGTTTTTGTCCAATAACTCTCAAGAAAAGTTCGACCCTCTGCTCTTGCCTACCGGGTAGCGATCGCAGTGCTTCTTCCAACACTGCAAATACTGTGTCTGTATTAGCTATTACACCTGCAGAGTGTTGAGCTAAAACCATTAACTGGTCATCTTTGACAGCACATTTTACCTTGAATAAGTCTCCAGATGGGACTTCCGCACGTAACTGTTCCTGTAAAATTTGTGCTAAGAATTGTAAATCTTCTTGTTGGGCTGCTACTTTCATAGACCCATCTCGTTCTTCTATATTGTTTCTATCGAGAGTGCTAGATGCACGAGTTCCGTTTTTTGAATAAGGATACACAGCTTAACCAACCATCGTTATAAATAGAAGTGGACAATTTTTTAACATAAACTGGTCATTTTTACATAAAAGAAAAATAGTTTTTAAGCATGGCACTCAACCGATCGCGAAACACCCTAAGTGTAGTATTCCAATCTTTTGCCCCAAACTAACAGTAGTTTAAAAAAAGAATCGTGAAGGGATGTCATAGCAATCCTATTTGATATATGAAATATAAGTAGGGTGAGCTTTAGCCCACTACTAAGACTTTTATGCGGAAATGCCCACCCCACTACGGTACTTCTTGGAGAAGTCAGGGATATTGAGCAAACTTACTCACCCTAACCATCTATTTAATTTCTCTCCAGAAATTTATCTCTATAATTAAAAACACTGATATGCTTGTTTTTTATGAAAACCAAGCATCTGTGCCATAATTGAGGGTCAACCAAGACTAGTGTTGCCATTTTAACCCGAACAGTTTACTAGATTCAATAAAATTGATATTGTCAATAAGTATTTATAGCTAAAGAGAGTTTTTTAATCGGGGTGCAGCGCTGATGTTTTAGAGTTCCCACTGCAGCCCTAAAAACGTGGCAAAAAAGGTGTAGTTCTATGGATTTATTAGAGTATCAGGTTAAAGAATGGTTTTCGGAAATTGGCATTCCTGTATTGCCATCTCAACGGATTGACCATCCTACAGACTTAAAACGGTTAAAAATTAGGTATCCCGTTGTGTTAAAATCCCAGGTGCATGTCGGGGGACGAGCAAAAGCAGGTGGGGTCAGATTTGTAGAAACAACAATTGATGCGATCGCCGCCGCCCAACATATCTTTAATTTACCAATTTTGGGCGAATTACCAGAAGTGTTACTCGCTGAAGCAAAGTATGATGCCGAACAGGAGTTTTATCTAGCTGTTGTTGTAGACACTGCTGTTTGTAGACCCATCTTATTAGGTTGCACGGAGGCTGATGTTTATTGGGATTGGGAATCAGCAGGAAATAAGATGCACCACGTTGTGGTCGATGGAGAATTTTCTCCATTTTATGCTCGACGACTGGCGCTAAAAATGGGTTTGCAAGGCTCGCTCATGCAGTCAGTTAGCACTGTAGTAGAAAAAATGTACCACTTATTTGTAGAAAAAGACCTAGATTTGATTGAAATTAGTCCTTTGGGAGTCAGTGCAACCGGTGAAATTATGGCTCTTAACGGGAGTGTAAGCGTCAACGAACGAGCTATTGGACGCCATCCAGATATTGCTGAAATTGCTACAAAAATTGCCAACCGCCGTACCAACAGAGAGATAGCAAGGAACTTGGGGGACTGGGATGTTGTAGAAATGCACGGTAAGATAGCAATTCTAGGGAATGGTGCAGGTTCGGTGATGGCGACTTTAGATTTAGTCGTCAATGCTGGTGGTAAACCAGGTGTTTGTCTCAATCTGCGCCATGCGAACGCCACTGATACCTCACCGACAACCCTTACAGATCGTTTGGAGAAAGCATTAAACAGCTTGGCTGTTGACAAAAGTATTCATGTGATACTGATTAACTTCCTGGGTAGCATTCCTCGAAGTGGAGAAGTTATAGACAGCATCGGACATTTTGTAGAAAATAGCAGCACATTTAAGCCACAATTAGTCAGGTCTAACGGTAGTAAAAATCGTCGGGACAATCATTTTCCCCGCTTGGTTGTGCGTCTTGCTGGTTCTGAGTTTAAAACAGCTAGAGAATATCTCGCCACTTTAAAAACCCCTGGTGATACACCTGTAGTGGTGGTAGAAAGTCTAGATGAAGCAGTGGCAGAAGCAGTCCGTTTTGCCAAGGCAACTACTGTACACAGAAGGTTTTGAAATTCATGAATTTAACCCCAGATAGCAAAGTATTAATCCAAGGATTTTGTGAGTACATTACAGTCACTCATGTGACACAAATGAAAGCATACGGTACAAATGTGGTAGCAGGGGTGAATCCTGGATGTGGCGGTCAGGAAATATACGGTTTGCCAGTCTATGACTTGGTTGAGGAGGTCGTAGAACAATATGGAACTATTGATACAACGATTATTTGCGTAAATCCATACCATGTTTTGGATGCAGCATTAGAAGCGATCGCATCTAGTATCCGCCAAATTATTATTATCTCACCTGGGGTACCACCATTAGATATGGTACAACTCTTGCGTAAATCTGAGGCAACAGAAACCATAGTAGTAGGTCCCAACAGCCCTGGCATTATCGTACCTGGAAAAATTCTCTTAGGGACTCAACCAAGCGAATTTTATCTTCCTGGTTCAGTGGGAATTCTCAGTCGTAGCACAACTCTGACTTATGAAGTTGCTAGAGAATTAACTCATGCTGGGTTGGGACAATCACTGAGCGTTAGCATTGGTAGCGATGCGATCGTTGGCTCATCTTTTTTACAATGGCTGGAAATATTGGATGAGGATGAAGCAACAAAAGCGATCGTATTAGTAGGACAACCAGGTGGAGGGCGTGAAGAAGCTGCAGCCCATTACATTGCTGAAGCCATAGATAAACCAGTGATTGCTTACATTGCAGGAACGCAAGCACCGCCCATCAAGCAATGGCGTCAAACTGGGACTTTAGCAGCTGTCATAGGACGCGATCCCGATTTTGGAACAGCAAAAAGCAAAGTATCTGCCTTTTCTCACACAAGGGTTCCAGTCGCCGAACGTCCTTCTCAAATACCAGAATTGGTGAAGAAGGTTTTGAAGTAGATAAGTAGGTTGTCACAATTTTGATGCAAAACACGAATTTTATATTCTGTGGAAGTATTTATTACCGAACCCACACACTAAAGACTATGAGAAAGAAGAACTAGCAGAATTTGTCAACTATCTAGTTGGGCGCTGGCAAACCTTGACCACCTTGACAAGCAGCAAGTAAATTATTGTAATCTAATTGTAATTCAGGATAATCATCTTGTGATTTCCAATGTTCACTTTTCATTTTGGAATCACGAATACGCTGCATACAATAGCAGCAAATACATCCTTGTTCGGTTAGTAGCGATACTCGTAATTCGTCCTTTTTAGGAAAATTATCATAATCGGAAAATTTTTTTAGTCTATGTTCAAGTAATGATTGAGGTTCCTTGCCTTTGACAATACGCTTCATACTATTTATTATTCTAAAAAACCAATAAGTGTATTAGCTCTAACAACTTCTGAATCATCTTCACCAAGTAAGTTAGACAATTTGTGTAAAGCCAACTTAGCATCTTCTAAACGACCATCATCTATTAATTGAAAACAGGAATTTATTTGTTGCTGTACTTCATCTGGTCGTTCTTTTACATTCATTAATTCATATAAAATGGAGTTACTGTCTTTGCCGTAAGTATGAGGTGTATTCTCTACCAATTGATAATTTTCTAAAATAAATACATTTTCTCTTCTAACTCCACTCAAGACTTGTGGTGAGTGAGTAGTCACAATAAATTGATAGTTGGGAAAGGTTTGTGTCAAACTCCGAATCACATTTCTTTGCCATTGAGGATGTAAATGTAGATCTATTTCATCAATTAATACTATTCCTTCATCTAATAATGCATGGTTCTTCAGTACTTGTTATGCTAAACTAACAAGTACTGAAGAGCCTAATGCATTATCAGAACTTGGGTTAGCGAGCGCCAATCGCCTTGCTAGGTCAGTCACTAACATCAATAACATTTTTTCCCCGTCAGAGAGTTGCTCCAACCTTAAATCTTGATGATTTTTTGTAATAGTCAATGAAGGTTGACTGGAAATATGGGTGAAATTATTATCTCTTTCTGTTGTTGCTCTCACTACTCGTAAGTCAGAAAAATGGCTGTTAGAAAATATTTCTAAAAAGTTTAGAATAGCTCTTCTTACAATCTCTAATTTTGAGTTTCTATAATTAGAATTTTCCCTTAATCTAATCTCATTTTCATAATCTTCCTCTTCTTTAACCCAATCAAAAAAATCTTGGAAGTTATTGACTCCTGGAGAAAAAGCTTTTTCATAAGCATAAAATTGATGATGTACTTCTTTTTTAGTTTTCTTACTACTCTTACTATTAAAGGCATAAGGGTTTTTCAAAACCATTCTGTGAGTTTGATAGTATACCATGACTGGCAAATTTAAATTAGAATTTTTTTGTAAGTTTTCTTGAAAGCGTTTAATGTAATTGTTAATTTCATCATAGTTACTTAATTTTGGTCTATATACACGTTCTTGAACCATTGTCCAAGATAAGCTTTCTCTCTCTTCTGTCACAAGTGTTATAGTATTAGCAGTAAAATTTGAATGAATATTTATATCATTTTCTGTTAGCCGCACTTCTACTTTTTTACTATTGCGAAGTCTAGCTACAAATTGAGCTAGCATTATCGCGATGCAATCTAAAACCGATGATTTTCCTGCACCATTAATACCAATTAATACAGTTAAGTTTGTTTGAGGGAAAGTTAAGAGAACTTCCCGCAATCCTCTAAAATTTTGAATATGCAGCTTTTCAAGACGCATGATTATAATTTTGCGTGCATTCAATATTTATTTGCAGAGTATATAATAACGTAATTATAGATATCGTTACCAGCGACCCCAAATATCGGGAGCGATCGCAAACAGCTCGAAGATTGCTCTATAAGCTTAACTTGTCTCCAATGCCGATTACCCCCTATTTTTTCTCTAATGCCTCAAGCAATTCTTCAATATTTTGCAACTGAACTTCATACTGCTCAATTCGTTGTGAAAGCTCGTATTTAGCTTCCGAATCAGTTTTAATAGTCCATTCTTTCTTCAACCATTTCAACTTCTTACGAATTGCCTGATACTCTTCTTCTAAGTCTTCACGTTTTTCTTGGATACGTCGCCTAGAATGTGGTGTTTGAGTAACACCATTAAGTAGATTAGTATCTAACTTTGAAGAATCATTGTGTGTAGAAATAGAATTTAATTCTGATTTTTTGTAGAGAACGGGTGTCAAATGTTCAGGTAAGCCCGCCATTTGAATTGCTGTACAACCCAGATTATAAGCAAACTCGATCGAGCGACCAGCTCCTAATGCATCATAAAATCCCAAGGCAAAATCTATAGCCGCTTTATCAGTTATCGATCGCTTCATCCCAATCGTATAGGGAATATGTTGTGCAATTACCTTCGCTTGCTCCTCTGTGTAACAACCATTTAACAAAACACAGTTCACTCGATCTGTAAATAACATAAATAAATCTGCCAAAGCTTTGGCAGGGATGAGACAGACTTGCCCAGTTTCATTTTGAAATGTTAACCCTTCTTCTCGATTAAATTCTGTTTCTACTAAGCCACCAGGCTCTAACATCATTTTTTCCTGGCTTCCTGATATTTCATTCTGCTTGCGTTGTCCAGCGAAATGAACAATCTGAGGGTTACATTCTAAAAGAGCAAGTTGAATATCTCTAGGACGTACTGCCCATCGTTGTTCAAATTTAAAGCGATCGCGATGTTGTGCTCTTAGTAACCCTTCACTAATATCTCGTGCTTCTTGCTCTAAACGTGACTGAGAACTTCGTGCTGGATTTGCTGCTAAGAATAAAATAGTTATAGCAGATGACTCAGGCATACTTAAATGATGATATACATATTAACAAGATTTGTTTCTTTTCTCATTGTTTTTGAAACTCTAAGTTAAGAAAGAGCAAAACTGCAGCGATTGAAACTCCAAGAGCAATGACTTGTGTTAATACAGTTGATAGAACGGCAACTAATATAGGAGAGTTAGCAATAGCACTACTTAGGATTTTTCTAAAAATTCCCTGTAAGCCAAAACTGATTAGATATGTTAATAATGAAAAGAAAAATGCCTTCCACCAATTTCCTTTAACTAATGACTGGCTGTATTGAAATGCTGCCTTACCTCTTTGATCTCGAAGAATAAAAGAGGTAAGGCAGAAGCCATTGTTTACACCGTATATAATACCTGGAATAATTAGCAATAAGGAGCGTAAAGACATAATAATTGAAAATTTCATCCACAGCCCACTTATGGATAATATACGTGAAAATATTCGTTTCGCTATAGCTTTAGGTTGAATTTTTTCTTGAAGAACACAAGTTTCTGTAAGGATGGAAAGAGTACTACCATAAATTGGAACTATTACAAATATATAAAAAAAATAGAATATATAATATAAAAACCATAAAAATGAATTCTGAGAGTAATTGAGTGATGTTGCAAAGCCGATTAAAATAATTGTAAAAGGCAGGTGTATTAGAATAGTGCTAAGAAAAATTCGATTTTTTTTTAAATATAAATCGAAGCCTAATGATATTAATTCAAGCAATCCAAGTTTTTTGCTTTGAAGTTCATAAAGGATATTCATATATTAGATTTTATTGCCTTATTGTTATATAAACCTACTACCACATTTTGTTTAGGATTAATAGTACCCATGAGGGTAATGCTTGATGAAGTCTTATAAAACCTTTCGATATAAAAAGCAATAAATATGCCTCATGTTTACACAATCATCTGGGATTTGTTGTTGTGGGTAACGATACGGCCACTCGCAAGCCAATTGTAAGCACTTTGTTTTCAGGAGGGATGCCGTTACGATAGGCGGAACGACACATATAAGGTGCATTTGTCCAGGAACCTCCCCGTATCACTCTGGGTGAAAATCGATGATTGGTAATTCGGACACTTCCATCTTTTGGTGCATTTTTGTAGTCATCATACCAGTGATCGGCACACCATTCCCATACATTACCATGCATCTCATCAAGACCAAAAGCATTCGCTGCTCTATGAGAACCTACTTTACTAGTTTGTTTGCTCGATCGTCCTTTAGAACTGGAACGATATTGTTGACTTCCATCATAACTGGCTACTTGAGGAGAAATCGTTTCGCCAAAGTAGAATGGGGTTTTTGTTCCTGCACGACATGCATATTCCCACTCTGCTTCACTAGGTAAGCGATAAGGTTTACCAGTCTGTAATTGCAGCCGTTCACAAAACTCGATCGCCTCAAACCAAGTAATATGCTCTACAGGTAAATTATCTCCTTTAAAGTTGGAGGGGTCAGGATTCAGTTCAATTCTGACTTTGCGAGTCTTAGCTATTGCTTGCCATTGAGATTGTGTCACAGGAAAACGGCTGAGAAAGAAAGATGCAATAGTGACGTGATGTTGAGGACGTTCCCGATAGTCGCCCTCCTTATTGACAGTTCCCATCCAGTAATTGCCTGCTGGAAGACTCACCATTTCTAAAGTAACCTGCCCCTCTAATCTCTCATAGAACAAGTTTGCCTGTTGCTCATGCCGATCGATGACCCACTGCGACCCCAGCCGCATAAATCGAGGTTGACGAATCAATTTAGCTGTCTCAAAACTAAACGACTTTAAAGAAAGGGTTCTTGATGCAATCGGGTTAATAGTCCAATCAGATCCTTGAAACTCAGGAACGGGTAAAATGACTCCTGCTACGACAATTCGATGCTCGTGAATTGGCAAGGATTTGAGAGTTAATTCTGCTTGAGCATGATTACCGCGAGCCAATTCGCGCATCCCCTGGAGATAAGTTAACAAGGTTTCAAAATGGGCTTCTTGCAAAGGATCTGCTATCGTCTCCGCTAACGATGTCATCCGGAGCCATTCTGTTTTTTCACTCAGCTTTAAGTTAGCAAGCTTGTCAGCCAAATCATGAGCGACAACTTCAGGATAGACATAGGCAAGTGCAGTCCAGCGTTGAGCCTGAGCTAAATTTTGTACTGACGACTTAGAATAATTCAACTCTCGCTGTACGTATGACAGCAAAAAATGGGCTAATTCCTCAACACGCTTCTGACCAAAGCTAGGATGATGAAGCATTCGATCTAGTAGGTAGTTTCGTATATCTCTATCCATTTCATATAGTTCATGTCCTACCTCGTGACAGAGGGGAGAGAGTAATAAATCTGCTACTGCGATCCACGGGACTTTCAAGTCCTGGTTACCTGTGTCTATCTGAAAATTTGCCCATATGCAGTAGGTCAAATGGGGTGTGAGGGCGATCGCAAAGGCGGCATGATAGGCTAGGTCAACGTGGGCTTGACTAAATCGTTGCTGAAAAAGTGCGATCGTCTGTGCGATTTCGCAAGTTCGAGTTTCAGAGAGTAGAGCACCAGAGTCTATCATATTATCGGAATGCCTCTCCTATAGATTTATGCCGTCCTCGTAGGATATTTATTGCCTTATAAAATTCCTGACGATTCACCTCAAACATGGGAACTAAAGCAGCGATATCTTGAGCGGTGGTATTTTCCCAACGTTTACGAGGAACCGGATTAAGCCAAGCGATATAACTTATGTGCTGCTTCAGTTCTTTTAAAAAGAATTTTGTCAACCGTCGCCGCTTAGAACTAAATCCACCACGAGCTGCTCCAGCATCACTGAAAATCAAGCAAACTGTTCTCACTTTAGGTAAGTTTAATAAACAATCATCAATCGGCTCTGCTTCTAAATGATAGGGATCGCGATACAGATATTCATCCGGACAATTATGAAAGTAATAGATCCGCACTCGACTGAAACGCCCCCCGCGAGATGCTGTGTCTGCTAACCCTTGCGAAAGATGGTGAAACGGAACCATTGAACCATCCCGATCGATTAACAGTAAGAGTTCTATGCGGTTAGTACGACGCGGAATCAACTCAGGACTTAATAAAAATCCCTGCTGGGCGACTTGTTGAATCGTAGCTTCGAGATCTAGCTCGCTGGGTGCGCCCTCACGAGTAAGTTGGCGTAGATAACGCCACCCTTGTTTCAATTGTCGATGGGTAACAGGCAGATCGTTAACGATGAGAGGAAAAAGTTCGCTAAGTTGATTGTCAGAATACCTGATTGCTTTAGCAACTTGGATTTCGTCAGCCATTGTCCGCATAACATCAGGGGATAGCAGCGTTTTAGGTAAGTTAGTGTAAGTCTCTGGAATAATTCCTTCATTTTCCAAAACCTTGATTTGTTGAGTTTTCCACATCCTCCAAGCAACAAGTAGCAAAATAACACAAGTAAAGGTTATTAATACCAACTCAAAAATATCAGAACGAAAAATTTTATTTAGATAATCCTGATTTTGTATAAGTAACATTGCTCTATTTGGCTCGCCAAGTTTGATACCTATAGGCTCAGTCAAGCATAAAGTAATAGTTTTTTGAAAAAAGTTAGCTTTCTCATTGAGAATAATAGGTAGTAAAATTATTTTTTCACCTACTTCACCATCTGCAAATTGAATACTTTGAGGATTATCAACTAATTTGGATGTCTCATTGAAGCTAGAAGTATCTCCAGAAACGTCTGGAAAACATTCCTGATTAATACTCAATTTTGCACTGACTGCTCCGTACCTGCTACCAGTACGGGTAATTTTGATAAGTGCTGTTTTTTCTTTTGCATCGACGATGTAGGAAGGGGTAAGAAAAGAGCCACCGCTAAAGACTAAACTATTAACCTGTGGTTTCGGTTTTGGCTTAGGAATAAAGTCTTTTAGAAAAAACGCGCCGCCGATCGCAACAATAAAGGTAGTCAGTCCTAGTAGCAAAAAACTTCGGCTTCTGCTTGTTTTACGTATCTTATAAATTAGTTGTTCCTGTTGATTCGTTTTTAAGCCAGTGTTCTCTGTTTCAGTTTCAAAAAAGATTTGTTCTGGTTGTTCGGGAATAAGCTGGTCAAAATAATCCTGAAAAATCTGCTTTTCTCGCTCAGATTTAACCCATAGGGCGCAGCACAGTTGAGCTAATGCAGAGCGATCGCGAGTACCAAAACCTGCATGAACAGCTTGAAGGAGCAGATGATATTCTGCCAATCCAAGAGAAAAACCTGCTTCTCTTAAACAGGTAAATAGTTCTAACAATGCTGGATCATTCACGATCTCTACTCAGCCTCAGATAATTCACATGAGCGTCCCAACTCTTAAGTAATACCTCTAAGTAAGGTAGTTGGGTTTCCTCCGACAACCTATTTAACACATCTTTTAATGAATCTCGCTTCAATGCCTTGATCCAATCAAGTAATTCGCTGGTGCTCACATTCTTGTTGAATTTACCTGTTTCACCATACATAGTTTCACGTAAGTGCATAAAACGAGAAACTGCTTTGTCTACCAGTTCATCCGCAATATCAGGAAATCGGTGTTTTACAATTTGAACAATCTGTTCGTAGTTGGGAAAATGGACATAATAGAATAAACATCGGCGCAAAAAGGCATCTGGTAAATCTTTCTCATCGTTACTTGTGATAAAGACGATTGGTGGATTAATTGCCTTAATTTCCTTTTCTCTTCCATCTTCTCTTACCTCTTCAATTTTAATCAGTTGCTCATCTAGTTCCAACAGTAAATCATTTGGAAAATCAATATCAGCTTTGTCAATTTCATCAATTAAAACTACTGTACGCTTTGGATTTGTGAAAGCTCGTCCTAATGGTCCGAGACGGATATAGGATGTTGGATCGTCAAAACGTTTCTTTTCTTCTACCGTCAAAGAACCGGATGCAGCTAGTTGAGCATCGCGTAATCGCCCAACCGTATCATAAACATACAATCCATCCTTAGCTCTACTTGTGGACTTTACATACCAAGTCTCAAAATCTAGTCCTAATTCGTAAGCAACTGCTAGAGCTAGTTGGGTCTTGCCACATCCAGGTTCCCCTTTCAACAATAATGGACGACCCAGGTAAATTGCTAAATTTACAACATCCACTAATTGTTGACTGGGCAAGTAAGGGTAGATGAGCCTGCCTTTGTAGCTCTCTCCTGGTGCGGGTTGTTTAGTACCTGTATACTCAAAGCGATGAGAATTTAAAGGCGTAACCACTTGCTCTCCTGTTCAAACCAATTACAACCACAAATATCGCAAATTTTTCGTAGAGTTGGTATTGGCATCCCTTGCTTTTCTAAAAGCACTCTCACTGTTGCTACCTTATTAGTAGAGATGGCTGGAGGTAAGGAATCACTTTGGTAATTTAACCAATCCCTCAAATCCTTATCTGAAAATGGATGAATTTTAGGTAATCCAAGAGGAAGATTTGGCTGCCAATATAAATCATACTTTTCAACAAAACCAATATTCCATTGAGATACTACCCCTTGATAGTCTAGAAAAAAAATGAGTAGTTTAAACGTATTTTTATGATTATTTTCTAATATTTTCTGTGTAATTGATACCCAAAAATTATTGAGTAAATCGCCCAAATTTTCTTTAATTGTTTCATCAACATTATTAAATATAATTAGAACATTTTGCGTTTTCCATAGTTCGCAAATTCTCTCTGCAATTTGAAAGGGTAAACTCTTTTCAGGTAAACTGACTCGACCTGCAAATTCATCCCAAATTGCTGCTATATCTGTTCTTGACGAAGTTCGATTTAAGTCAATAACAATATTTTTTCCTTCTAAACTATTAGGAATACTTGAAATAAGTCGATTCAGTAACCACCTTTGACCATATTCCTTTGAATGCCCATGGATTAAAAAAACACCGTGAGAGTATTTTCCAGCAATCTCTTCAAAAAGGTTGTGCTGTTCCCAGTAACCTAACTTTAAGAGCGATCTATATAAGAAGTCAACGGTTTGTGTTATTTCTAAATTTGAATTTTCCGATTGTTTAGATAGATTAATCTGGTCTTCTAATTCTTCGAGTTCTTCTTCTATTTTCCGTAATCTTACTTCGTACTCCTCAATCCGTTGCTCTAGCTCATATTTCGCTTCAGAATCGGTTTTTATCGTTCTTTCCTTCTTAAACCATTTCAACTTTTTGCGAACTTCTTCATATTCCTCTTCTAGGTCTTCATGTTTTGCCTGTAAACGCTTAAGCGAAGGCATATATTCTCCTTATGTAGATTTCTTTAACAGTACTGGAGTCAAGTGTTCTGCAATGCCTGCCATCCGAATTGCCGCACGCCCTAATTTATAAGCAAACTCAATCAAACGACCTGCCCCGATTGCATCATAAAAGCCTACCGCAAACTCGATCGCCGCTCGAGCTCCCGTCCCATGTCCCGAAAAATGGATAATCTGCGGACTTATATCGAGCATAGCCCGTTGAATATCGCGAGGACGAACTGCCAAACGTTGTTCTAGCTGAAATTGGTCGCGCTTTTGAGCGCGTTGCAGTCCTTCCCCAATGTCTCGTAACTCTCGCTCGAGCTGTAGACATATAGTGTCTTCAGGGTTGGTAGCGAGAAATAGAATGCTTTGCGGATAACCGCTAGAGAAACTCATAAGAAACTTAAGTTCAGTACAGTTAACAGCTTAGTTTCTTTATTTTATACTTAAAATCAGACTACCAATTTAAAAAATGCACGAAAATCTATTTTGGTACGACAAAAAGCAAAGTATCTGCTTTTTCTCATTTGAAGGAATCACAAGATGCTTATCCCCTTTCAAAATATATCATATTTAATTTTTCGTCTCTTGTTCCAAACCATATTGAAGTGCTTGAAAACATCTAACTATTTTATAAAATTCTTCATCCCAAGCATTTTGTTCTAGAGATTTCACAAATTGTGGAATAACCTGATTCTGTTTTTCAATAATTTTTATTAAAATTAGATTGATTTTATTGATGGTTTTATCTCGAAATACCTTACTGATATCTCTACCAAGTAGAATAATTGAGGCTTCATCTACATCAAAGTCCCCTGTGGAAATTTCCTCAATCAGTTCCTCATAAACTCGTTCTTCTACTTGATAGTTTTTTAAGACAAAGACAATATCTTCTAAATCTTTAGATTCTCTTCGCTCATTCCATGCAAGCAGTTTTAATGCCACAAAACTACAAATATCGGCTATCCGAATTTCAAAATTGTCGATCTTTTCAACCTCTGTATTTGAAAAAGCTTCTTCCAACCCTAAAGTATTCATTCGATTCCCATCTTGCCAAGTGATTTCCTGATTTTCATCGCTAATATTTCCGAAGGGAATCACATCAACTTCTAACCCAGTTTCAATATGAATAAATTTATGTACAACACTAGTTTGTTTAAATCGAATGATTTTACCAGAAGTCATTTGAGATCTTAATTCATTATATTGATTCCAATTATCTAATTTGACTGCCACATCCCAATCTGTAGTTGCTCGACCCTCAAGATTGTATTGACTATCAAAGATTAACAACCTTGCTCTAGCACCAATCAACAACATTGGGACTTGTAATGAATCCATAATGACTTTAAGATCGGTGAGAATTTGTTTTGCTTTTAAGTCTAAGGTGATTTGTGGGTTGTTCATAATCTTCTATTTCAGCAATTTGTCGCTTTGCAGCAATATATTGGTTGTAGATACGTCTAGCAGTTTCTTTTAAACGCTCGTCTGGATGCAAAGCTAGTTCGGCATGAATTAGTAAAGGATCGGCAATATATTGATACTGGTTATTGTGATAGTAATTTTTAGTTCCAAATTGCTTTAGTATAGTGATGCTTCCTTCTGGATCTGGTTTAAGGCGCAATTTAGTAGCGATCGCTCGATAGTTTTTTTGCTCTGATATATGGAGAACCGTACTAACTGGTTTCAAGTAGCCTGTAAGAATTGCAGCCGCAAATTCTCCACCAATTAAGAATTGCTCGGTTTCTGCTATATTTTTAATTGGTTGAGAAACATCTGAGAAATGATGATTTCCAATGGGGTTAAATGTATCAATTAAAAGTTCTGGACGTAGATTTTCTAAATACCCCATCTCCCATCTTTCTAAAAGTTTGACATAATTCGCTATTCGATATTTTCCGCCAGGTTGACGTAGTAAGTAGTTAAGTTCGTACAGATTTTCTAGACTTTCTTTAACAGTACTTAAGTTCATTTCTATAAATTTTGCAATGTCTATAGGAAGACTCTTTAATATGTTTGGCTCTTGAAGTAAGGAATATACAACTTGTAGAGTTCTAGAAGTAATCTTAGGAGTAGAGAGTAGTTTTTTACTGAAAAAACTGTTGTTAATCAAAATGTAAATTGATGAGTTATTAAGATAAATATTGCCTGTAGTGTCAAGAAATTCAATATTTTGTTCGACTAGCTCATCTACCAATGCACTTGATAGTACATCTGTAATAAGTAGTGGTCTTTGACCATTACTTAGTCGTTGTTTGAGATAATTTATATAGTTAATTGTGACATCCAGTGTTTCATAAGTTAAATGCGATTTAATTTCTACTATATATTCAAGTTTATTTTGAGGGGTGTATATCGTTAACAATCCATCCGCGATCGCATTATCGACTTGGAAAGGTTCTACAGTCGCGGTTGTTTGGATTTGAGGTAGTTTCTCCAATTTTTCCAAAGATTTTTGTAACCAAGGGTGCTTAGGTTGCATAAGATAAGTGAGTGAGATACTTCTTGAACTTCATCAGCGTGCATCAGCGTGCATCTACGGTTCCATAACTTTTTTATATGTTACTTCCAAGCGACAACCGCTACAAGTTCAGCCTTAAGTTATTATCTTACAATAACTCATCAACCTTCTCTAATTGCCGCTTCAACTGAAAAACTAAGAACGCCACAATTCCCCACTAAGACAAAATAGCTATCAAAACTTCCATTGAAGATAGTGAATGGCTCCCAGAGAATAAAATAATAAGTGGTGCAGCCCTGCCAGAAAAGCTCCCAATTGATAAGATAATAACGACTCAAGTCATGGTGCAAACACCTATACTGTGTAATACTTTGAGTTCCCGTGCAGTATGGGGAATAGTTAGAAGAGATTATCACGCGATTCGGTGGTAGCTTGACTGCAAATAATACGTACAGGACAAGTTGGCTGAGTAAAGAGGTTGAAATTGCAAGTAGGATATTTTGCATTTTTAACCGTCCTCTAATCTCTCTTAAAAATTGACGATTCCAGTCACCTATTTGCTCAATAAAATTTTGAATCATATAAATTTTAGTTCTTGAATTTTACTAGGTCTTTACTAGATTCCCGACTTCTCAAAGAAGTCGGGGATCTTGCAGCCTTTAAGTCACCTTTTTTCAAAATTGACTAATCTTTGACTAACAATGCTTTAGTAGTAGACTCTCCCAAAATCTTTATATGCTCGAACAAATGCCAAATTAACAACCCTAAAATTACTAACTCTCCCAACCAAGCTACAAAGATTACCAGTGTCGAACTAAATTCCAAACTAGCCCAAGGGAAGGTAGAAAATAACCAAAAGGTAGGATGTATAGAAGGTGTGATACGTAAGATGGTTAGAGCAAATTGAGGTAAGAAAAATAGAGCAAACACGAAACCAAATGCCCATAACAAGCGTTTTTTGGTTTTCATCAATAATGCTCTTTGTACGCTCGCAGCATAAATCATCATCAAAGTAACGAACATAGCTACCCCTAAAATTAGGTTTAATCTATTAACTTGATTAATCCATAAATTCAAAGTAGAGGTCTGGGGAGTATTTAAAATAGGAACTAGGAAAAGCCAAATGATAACTGGAGCCGATGCGATCGCAAGACAAATCAATGCTGCAACAAGTATCGGGCTTTTTTCACCCCAAACAAGATCGGCTAGCCAGAAATGATTTCTAACATCTTGCTCGCCAGAAACATTTTGGTGTCGGTATCTTGCCCAATCTTGTACGGTTTGGCGGTGGGGTGATAGGGTTGCAAGTAACCCAAAAAATAGAACTAAGTTAAAGACTAGAATTAAGCCAAAATTCTGAGTCATTTGATAATTCACATCATAAAAGCTAACACAAGAACCTTTTGGAGGACAAAACTGGGAATAATTTTTCATATATTGGAAAGTAAATCCCCAAAGAAGAACTTGAGTGTAGGTGACTAGAAAATAACTTTGACCTTTACTGAAGAGACTTATATTTGAGTTACGGAAACAGCGTGTCAGTCCTTGCCACAAACAGTAAGTACCCAAACCATAATTTAGTATATGTAAACTCACCAAACCCACGAGATTTTTTCCTATAGGCAGATAGAAAAATTGTACATTTTGCAGCATTTCCCACTTATATCGATGGAGCATCAAGTTTGGAAAAAGATATGCTGTTATGTCAAATGGGCTAAAGAATTTAATCCAAATACCTGCAGAAGTCACATATGGACTCCATAGGGACTGCATTGTAATTATCAGGAATAGTAAAACTGCACCGCTACCCAACCAGGGTTGAAAGCCACTAAACCAACGGAAGTATAAACCAAAAAGTAGTGCAGCGCTGTAGAAGAAAATACAGCACGCGATCGCGACTATCCAAAAACTCAAAATATGACTAGTTGCTATATTAGCACTTCGTCCTGCAAAGAAATGAAAGGGCAATGCACTTAAGATGACTAAATAGACTAATATTGGTACACCTAACATTTTGCCAATCAAAATGCTTGTTGCTGGTTGAGGGCTAAGACGAATAAAATTGAGAGTTCCCCGTCGTTCTTCTGTAGCTAAGTTATCGATGAGTAAATAAGTGCCTGCGACTAACAATGTGAAGATAAAAACTACAGTGAGTGTAGAGAAAATATATTGCCAGTGGTCGCGCCACCAGATTGGCATATTTAATTGGTCTATGGGACAATACTGATTTGATAGCTCGGAAACTTTCTGTTGCAATCGATCGATTTGTGATTGTAATTCAGTAATTTTGCTTTTTCCAGAAGGATTAGTCCTGGTATATTGACTGATTTGTTGATAAAGGTTTTCTATTTGTCGATTAAGAAGTTGCCTTTTTTCTAAAGCTTCTGGACGTAAAAAACAGTATTGCCCTTCTGTTGAATAGAATTCAGTGGGTGTCTCCCGCAATTGATAAAGAAACAGTGCGAGTTGACCAAAAAGGGATATAGCAATTGCGAGCGCAACATTAAAAACCTTTAAGCGTCCTTTAATTTCTCTAAAAAACTGTGGGTTCCAATCACCCAACTTACTAATTAAGTCATTCATGATTTTAGATTTTATATTTACGAAGCTTGCTTATGACCTAAGTTGAGAAAAATCGTTTCCAAATCTTCTTGAGTTGTGTGAAAATCAGTGAGAGGAATATTGGCTGTGATGAGCGATCGCAATAAATCGGCACAATCTTCTTGTTTTCCAGAAAAATTGACCCGCACACTATTCTTAGCAGGCAAAACTTCCCATTCTTGAACGAAAAGATTATTTTTTAATTCGCCTAAGAGTTCTGGTAGTTTTCCTAAAGTAGATATAACAATTTGTTGACGGGAAAGGCGCTGATAAAGTTGTTGGAGAGAAGTACTTTCTACCAGAAAACCAAGTTCCATGATTCCCACAGATGTACACAGTTCTGCTAAATCGCTAAGAACGTGAGAGGAAATCAGTATTGTCATTCCCGCTTCTTGCAAAACTTTAACAATCTCGCGAAACTGCATCCTAGCAATGGGATCTAGCCCTGAAACAGGTTCATCTAATAGCAAGACAATAGGTTCGTGGATAATAGTTCTAGCAAGACACAAGCGTTGTTTCATCCCTCGTGACAGGGTAGAAATCAGACTATTTCGCTTGTTACCCAATTGAATCAGTTCTAAAACTTCATGCAGGCGTTGAGCGCGACGCGGATCGCGCAAACGATACAAGCGGGCAAAATAATCGAGGTAATCCCAGACAGTGAGTTCTTCGTAAAGAGGATAGTCATCTGGTAAATATCCCAAGCGTCGTTTGAGAGTGGGGTTGCTTTTGTCCCTAAGTAAGCGATCGCCATTTACATAAATCTCACCCGTTGTCGGTTCTTCAGCCGCTGCTAACATACGGATGAGAGTTGTTTTACCTGCACCATTAGGACCTATTAACCCATAAACTTCACCTGACAGGATTTCCAAATCGAGATTATTAACAGCAACGTGTCTGTCAAATTGCTTAGTCAGTCCACGGGTGTGAATAGCCAGTTCTTTTGTCATAACTAACAGGCTGGAGTTTGCAATTATACTGAGTATGCTTTCAGCCATCATACTGGCTGTTATTTGAGATGAAAAACACCGTTACACGGTAAAATAAACGTATTTATGCGTTGGTAAGTTTGCTTGAGGTATTCAACTCGAATGATTGAGTACAGCAAGCTTAGCCTTTAATTTCAGAACTTGCCAGGATGGTTTCGGAAAATGCAACCAGCTTTAAAGAAAGTATTTTTTTGTACTAGAAAAATTCATAAAATCTTTATATGAAGTAAAAAATATTACTTTTTGTGAAGTAATAATAGCATTGTATTTAAAATTAGTGTATGGCTCTTACTTAATTTTCTAAATTAATAGAGTATGTTTTGATATAAAGTTGTTGGGATTAATTGCTCCCAGTTTGTATAACTTTGCGTTACAACGTGTTGACCAAAAAGCAAAGTACAAAGGAGAGAAATAAGAGAAATTTAGTTCCCTCCCCAATACATCGGGGAGGGAACTAAATTTCTCTTATTTCTCTCCTTTGTAC
>NZ_BAACAP010000201.1:0-76671 GCF_045865695.1 Scytonema hankhaensis NUACC26 | reverse complement strand
GTGAAAATCGTTAGTGGTGTACCAGAAGCAATTCCTGTAGTTGGTACCCTCATAGCTGACCTTCTGCGCGGTGGTTCAAGCGTTGGTCAAGCTACATTGACCCGTTATTACAGCGCACACACTTTTGTGTTGCCCTGGTTGATTGCCGTCTTCATGTTGTTACACTTCTTGATGATTCGCAAGCAAGGAATTTCAGGTCCGTTGTAATCTTGACAGTCCTTGGTCATTGGTCATTTGTCCTTGGTCATTAGATCGGGACAAACAACAAATGACAACGGACAAAGGACAAATGACCAATTTACATTACTTAAGTTAGGAGAGCACATTAAAAAATGGCTACACAGAAAAAACCAGATCTCAGCGATCCAAAGTTAAGAGCCAAACTAGCACTGGGCATGGGTCACAATTACTACGGCGAACCTGCTTGGCCTAATGACTTACTTTACGTGTTCCCAGTTGTTATTATGGGAGCGTTTGCTGCTATAGTGGCATTGTCTGTACTTGACCCGGCAATGGTTGGAGAACCAGCTAATCCCTTCGCTACTCCATTGGAAATTTTGCCAGAGTGGTATTTGTATCCTGTGTTCCAAATTCTCCGTTCAGTTCCTAACAAACTCTTAGGGGTGTTGTTGATGGCTTCCGTACCCTTGGGGCTAATTCTCGTTCCTTTCATTGAGAACGTCAATAAGTTCCAAAATCCTTTCCGCCGCCCAGTCGCAACAACAGTGTTCTTGATTGGCACTTTGGTGACTCTATGGTTGGGAATTGGTGCGACTTTCCCAATTGACAAGTCCTTCACTTTCGGACTGTTCTAAATTAGTCGCTGCATAGCACATCAATCAGACGCCTGTAAATTTTTCAACCAAGTGCAAAATCTGTACTTTTGAGAAAAATTAACAGGCGTCAACTGTAAGAATTTTAGGTGTATCATAAGATTTCTATTTTTGATTGCAAAACGTAATTACAAAATCACAAATCTGGGATATATAAGAGGTACACACATTTTTAACTCATTTACATTTAAGTCAAGGTCAATGCTTAGCATAGTGCAGCAAGACCATCTGACGGTGAAGAGCGAACTCAAGCTTCTTAACCAAGTGCAGCAGTGGTTTGAGCAATTTTGCCTGCAAAACCTGCCATCACGGGGTTGGTCGGAAAGCCAACTGTACCGCCTAAACTTGGCACTAGCAGAAGGCTTTACTAATGCCGTTCGTCACGCTCATCATTCCTTACCGCCGGAAACAACTATAGAGATAGATGTTTCTCTATGGGTCGATCGCTTGGAAATTAGAATTTGGGATCGGGGGAATCCTTTTAATCCAGATGCGATCGCAGAACCAGAACCAGGAACTCTTCAAGTAGGGGGATATGGATGGTTTCTTCTCAGGCGATTGGCAGATAAAGTTATCTACGAACGGGGTACAGACGGAAGAAATTGCTTGCTCATCGTCAAGTACGGTCTACAAGGGCAACAACAAGGAAAGTAAAATCTGATGAGTCTACTAATGGCGACTGGCGATTGGGGACTGGCGACTGGTGATTGGGGACTGGCGACTGGTGATTGGGGACTGGCGACTGGCGATTGGGGACTGGCGATCGGGGACAAGAGAACAAAGGCGATAACTCGTACTCAATGACAAATGACAAATAACCAATGACAAATGACCAATCCCCAATCCCCAATCCCCAATCCCCAATCCCCAATGCCAAAAACCAATCACGTCTTCGTGTTTATAGAGATTTTTGAACGAGAGGGCGGCATTCAATCTTATGTGAAAGATATTTTTAGAGCATATCAGGAGTTTGGCGAACCCTATTATGCGGAAGTTTTTTTGCTGAGAGATCGTCCTAGCATCTCAAATCCTTTTGAATCGGAAAGGTTAAAATTTCACTACTTTAAATCTCTATCGCCGCAACTCGAACGCCTGAAAATTTCAATTGCGTTACTCTTTTGTCTATTACAATCGCGTCCCCAACACGTCTTTTGCGGTCATATTAATCTTGCACCTCTAGTGGGTATGTTGTGCAATCCTCTCAAAATTCCCTACACGGTCATGACTCATGGGAAAGAAGTTTGGCAACCTTTACCGCCTTCAATGAAATCTAGCCTGCAAAAAGCTGCTCGTATTTGGACAGTCAGCCGCTATACACGCAAAGTTACTTGTGCTGCTAATGACTTAGACCTCAGTAAAGTTAACATTATGCCTTGTGCAGTGAACGGCGATCGCTTTACTCCTGATGCGAAATCACCTGCATTAATACAGCGCTATGGTTTGGAGGGGGCAAAAGTACTTATGACTGTTGCGAGGCTATGGTCGGGAGATATATATAAAGGTGTAGATATTACTATTCAAGCATTACCACATATAGCTCGTGTTTTTCCAGAAGTCAAGTATTTGGTCATTGGTCGTGGCGATGACCAGCCAAGATTAGCACAATTAGCTAAAGATATGGGGGTGAGCGATCGCGTTATCTTCGCTGGATTTGTGCCTACAGAAGAATTGATAGAACACTATCGCCTTGCTGATGCCTATGTTATGCCTTCTCAAGAGGGTTTTGGTATTGTCTATTTAGAAGCAATGGCTTGTGGCATACCTGTACTATCGGGGGATGATGATGGTTCGGCTGACCCATTGCAAGATGGTAAACTGGGATGGCGAGTGCCGCACCGAGATCCAAATGCGGTAGCAGCAGCTTGTATAGAAATACTGAAAGGAGAAGACCAACGTTGTAATGGTCAATGGCTTAGAGAACAGGTACTGACTCTATTTGATATCAATGCTTTCCAAACAAGGTTAAAAGAGCAGTTACAACAGTGAGCAGTGACCAGCGATCAGTGACCAGTGAGCAGTGAGCAGTGAGCAGTGAGCAGTGAGCAGTGAGCAATAACTAATGACTAATGACTTATTGAACTCACTGAGAAACTCGCTATTCTAGAGGAAGAGCAAGACGTTTTTTAAAATGAGCCTTAAAACTTTTCAGGTAAATCTGTCTAATCTCCGCCCTTGGCTAACTTTGCTAGTCTTTATGTGGTTGCTTGGCTCCTTGGGCTTGGGCTGGTTAGTAAATTCTTTACTAATTATTGTTGGGCTACTATTGGTGGCTCCTATTATTGCATTTTTGGGGTTTCGTCTGTGGTTGCAACGTAATTTAGTAAGCGATCGCTGTCCAGTTTGTCAATATGAATTTACAGGTTTAAATAAAACTCAGCTACAGTGTCCTAACTGTGGAGAACAGTTATTGATTCAAAACAGTCATTTTCAACGCTTTACTCCAGATGGCACTATTGATGTTACAGCAACAGCAGTGGAAGTGCAAAGTCAAGTGCTGGAAGAATAGTGCGATATTATAAGTTAAACAAATCAATCATTTCTGCTCGGCTTGATAAACATACTATTGTCCCGAAAGACAATGGCAGTTTTCTGTAGAGTGTTAACTATAAACTTTAAAACCCTCTTTGTCGTGTTCTAATGACAAAGAGGGTTTTATAATTAAAACTTATGCAGAATTACGTTTTACAAACGGACAACCTTCTGTCGCTCTTCTCTTACGAAATGTTGTGGGCCAAAGTTGTTTTGCTACATCATTAGGTTCCCAATGGGCGATCGCGTTTACAATCTTACCATCTTCGTTAAATACAAACTCCTCAGTACCTTCAAACGTAACTTTAATACCATTGTAAGAAACTGTATCAAACTGCCAGTCGATTTGTGCTTTGTTTTGGTGAATGCGCGGATTCCAAAAGCGAGTGTTAATCGATGCAAACGTGTCAAACATAGCATTAATAAAAACTCGTAGCTTTGCCTGTCCAAAATATGGCTTGCTACCCAAACAGTCACAAAACTGACCAATTTTATCGTCGTAAAGTGCCACCCAAGCTTCTCCATTGCGGACATGAATATACTCGAAATATTCTGCAATTCGAGCCAGGATGAAGTCCGAGTCTTCAATACCAGAGATTGGGAGTAAGCTATAGGGATTATAGCCAGCAGCAATTTCTTTCTCCATGATTAGGCGTCCGCTTTGCTGACCATAACGAAAATTAGTAATCATCAAAAGGTCGTGATTAGCTTGGTCAATCTCAGGAAAAATAGGTTGAGCCGCACGTTCTACCATGGAGTTAATTTTGTAGCCTAGCGAACCGTAACTATTTGAGCCAGCGACGCTAAGTACCAATAGGTAGTGTCGGAACAAAAAGTCCTGTATGTGCTTTGAGAAACGGGAGAGAGAACGTACCAGCGCATACTGACTTGAGTAGAGACTAGGATTATCAAGTACGTGAACTAGATCGACATCTGCTTCACGCAAGGCTTTATTTAGTTGTTCAAAAATAGCTCTGCCTTGTGAAGGAAGTTGCCGAACGGATTTAGATTGTGCGCCTGATGCTTCACGTAGCAAGACACGAAGATAATGGAAGTCAGCAAGAGTCATCATATCCAACAGTTGACTCTGATCGATCGCTACATTTATGCACTCTGAGGCATACTCTGTATAGGTAGCCGCTTTATCCCAAAAGTGTTCCCCTGCAAAATTGCCAGCCTCTCGTAAGTAAAAATGGGCTATGTAAATCCAACATTCTATACTTTGATGTACTGTCGAGAAGGTATGGTCTTCTTGATTTTGTACTTGAGCTTCTCGAATATTAGCCAGCAATTGCGGTCGGACTAATGCGTTGTAGTCCAAAGTACATTCTTGGTGTAATGATTTGGGTTGCAACCCGAATTGCTTGCGGACAGCATTCAGTTGGGGTTCGATTCCAATTGCAAAAGGTAGTGTTTTGAAGCTGTCATAAAATTGGTCTGTTAGACGTTGTACTCTCTTTGGTTCGAGACGCTCTAGGACTGCAAACCCTGATAAACAGATGTTTTTGGATTTGGATAACAACTCTATAGGAGGTGCATCTACTGTGGATAATAGTTTCTCTCCCACTAGCATCTGGCGTACTAAATTGTCAGACAATCGCTGGATGCGTCTTTCTTGGAACCCAGACGAGCGCGAATCATTGAGTACATCATCTGTAATTCTTAGAGTGAGTTCAATGGCTTGAAAGAAGCAGGTAAATACAGGCTGGTGTTTCCATGTTGTGGGAATAGTCCAAAGCTTATTTAGATTGTCAAAGAGGATATATAGTTCATAAGGATTTGGTTGAACTTTAAGTGTGGTAAACATTGGGTGATGATGCTTGTTGAGTGATGGCAAACTTGTTCTAGAACACTGATTCGCTAATCTCAAAAACCAAATCTCTGTTACTGAAAAGATTAATTTCTTGTTGGCTGTAAAGATATCCCATGATATGTCTCTACTCACATCTTGCACCACTGTCTTATTGAGAAAATAATAAGCTAAAAAGCTTATTGTTTCGTAGGGTGGGCACTGCCCACCGTCCCTTCCCAATCGAAGGTGCAAGATGTCAGTCTACAAAAACAATGTTTTCTGGCTCTAACTTAAAATACTTAAACAGATCTTCTAAAATATAAATATGTATTTTAGAATACTTGTTTAAGAGTCAAAGTCTTTGCTAAAAATCTAGTGGTTTTGAATTCTGTTAATGAAATTTATCATTTCTATAGAAAATAGAAACTGGGGTTTTGAGAGAACTAAATTAGTGCTATAGAGAAACTTTACTATAAAATCTTTATTAGTAGAATAACAATCTTAAAAAAAAGTTAAAAAGATGAATGCAAAAACTAATGAGATCTATCCTAGATCGATTAATCACATCGGTGTCACCGTATCCGATCTTGACAAAGCAATTGAGTGGTATCAAGAAGTTTTGGGCTATCGCTTAATCTTTGGACCTATTGAGATAGCTCCCGACGAACATTCTCAACAATTAGCTAGAGACATTCTTGGGATGAGGTTTCGTCGAGGACGCTTTGCTCATCTTGCTACCGGGAATCAAGTTGGGCTTGAATTATTTCAATTTGACGATCCAGAAGCAGGGGTGCGTGAGAACAGCATGGAATTTTGGAAAAATGGTTACTTTCATCTAGCTGTTACAGACCCTGATGTTGCGGGTTTAGTAGAACGGATAACAGCAAATAATGGTAAGCAACGTACAAAAATTTGGGAAATTTTGCCAGGAAAGGGACGTTACTTAGCTTTTTGTGAAGATCCGTGGGGTAACAGTATCGAAATTTACTCTCACAGTTATGAAATGACCTGGAGCTGTATTTAAAATTTAGCAGCATTTTTATTTCTGTACGGAAGAGGTTCCTTTTAGGGCTGTAAACTACAAGTGTAAATGTGAGTTGGTATTCATAAAAGTATAAAAGCGAGCGAATTTTGGGAATCCTGTATTTAGGCAACACTTTAAAGTCTATCAAGAGGGTTACAAAATGCTCGCACCCCAGTTCATTCCAGGCTATGATTTAACTGAAATTATTCATGAGGGAAGTCATACTGTTATCTATCGGGGTTTATCTTTAAAAAATCAGCAGCGAGTTATTCTCAAGATTCTTAAAGCCGATGACCCGTCTTTGGAAGCGACTGCCCGCCTCTTACACGAGTACAAAACTGTTGCTCATTTAGACTTGCCTGGAGTTGTCAAAGTTTTAAAACAAGAAACTTATAAAAATCGCTTGGCAATCGTATTTGAAGATTTTGACGGACAATCACTCAAGCAACTGTTAAATACAACACAATTAGATTTAGTTACATTTCTAAATGTTTCGATACAACTAGCACAAGCGCTAGCAAGCTTGCATTCACATCATATTATTCATAAAGATGTGAAACCTGCAAATATCATCATTAACCCTACAACTGGAATTGTCAAGTTGACTGATTTTAGTATTGCTAGTCAACTCGATTGCGAAACGCCTCAAGCGACCAATACTAGCCAACTTGAAGGCACTTTAGCTTATATGTCTCCAGAACAAACTGGAAGAATGAATCGCGCTATTGACTATCGAACTGATTTTTATTCTTTAGGTGTAAGTTTATACGAAATGATTGTAGGTGAATTACCTTTTAAAAGTAATGACCCCTTGGAATTAGTTTACTGTCATATTGCAAAACTTCCTCCCGCTATTGAACAACTTAAGCCACAGATACCATCAGCCATCATTGCGATCGTTATGAAACTGATGGCAAAAAATGCTGAGGACAGATATCAAAGCGCTTTGGGACTAAAAGCTGACTTGGAATTTATTAATACACATCTTCATAATATTGAAGCACTTTCCAACTTCAAACCGGGTAAATGCGATCGCTCTCCCGAACTACTCATTCCTCAAAAACTTTACGGGCGGGAAGAGGAAGTTTTAAGCCTACTAGCAGCATTTAATCGTGTAGCAGGCGATACAGAGGAAGAAAATCAATTCATAATTCATCGTGTGACATCTAAAGCTGAAATGATGCTAGTATCAGGTTACTCTGGTATTGGCAAATCATCTCTTGTCAATGAAGTACAAAAACCGATAGTACGACAAAGAGGGCATTTCATCTCAGGTAAATTTGACCAGTTTAAGCGTAATATTCCCTATGCCGCAATTATTCAAGCTTTTCAATGTCTAATACAATTCTTATTAGTAGAAGATCCTGTATCACTTCAAAAATGGAGAGAAAAACTGCAAGCAGCTTTGGGTGAGAACGGACAAATAATTGTCGAGCTTATTCCAGAAGTAGAGATAATTATTGGAAAGCAACCAAAAGTCAAACAGCTAGGATTAACTGAATCACAAAATCGTTTTCATCTAGTTTTTCAAAAATTTATTTATGTTTTTACTCAAAAAGAGTATCCGTTAGTTATCTTTTTAGATGATTTACAGTGGGCAGATGTTGCTTCACTCAAATTAATGCAATTGTTGATAACCGACCCAGACAGTCAATATTTACTGCTAGTTGGTGCATATCGAGATAATGAAGTTAGCCCCTACCATCCTTTGATGCAAACAATTGAAGAAATACAAAAGGTAGGAGGGATAATTAATCATATAGCTGTCAAACCTTTAGACATAGTTAGTGTCAATCAACTGCTAAGCGATACTCTCAACCAACCAGAAAACCCTCAACTACAAGAACTTGCATCCTTACTATTTAACAAAACCACTGGTAATCCATTTTTTCTTACTCAAATGTTGAAGACACTACAACAAGAAATGTTAATAGTGTTTGATTTTAGTCAAAACAAATGGCAGTGGAATCTAGAAAAAATTCAAGCAGTGGGAATTACTGATTTAGGTGTTGTAGAACTTATGGCTCGCAACATGAGTCAGTTACCCAAAGCCACACAAGATTTGTTAACTTACGCTGCTTGTATTGGTGCTCGCTTTAAACTAGATGTATTGGCGATCGTAACTCAAAAATCTATTAATGAAGTAGCAGAGATCTTGTGGATAGCACTACAGCAGGGCTTCATTTTACCATTAAGCAAAGATTATAAAGTTGCTTTACTCTTTCAAGAAAGCGAACTCGAGCAATTTGGCTTTGATGAGTCGCGATTAGAGTATCGCTTCCTACACGATCGAGTACAACAAGCAGCTTATTCCTTGATTTCTGATGACCAAAAGCAAGTCACTCATGGCAAAATTGGTCAATTGCTACTATCTAACATCCCACAAGAGCAATTACACGAAAATATTTTTGATATTGTTAATCAACTAAATGCTGGAATCACTAATTGCAAAGAACAAGTAGAACTGAATAAGTTAGTGCAATTGAACTTAATGGCTGGACGTAAGGCAAAAGCTTCTGCGGCATATGAACCGGCAGTAAAATACTTACGAACAGCTATGGAATTACTGACAGCAGATAGCTGGTACAAGCAACAGGACTTGACACTATCCTTATATAGGGAACGCGCTGAAGTTGAATTTATCAATGGTGATTTTGAAGAAGCAGAAACTTTAATTCATACAGCTCTAACTCAAACACAATCAAGTATTCAAAAATCAGAATTATACAATCTCCTTACTTTACAATATACTTTACAGTCTAAATATGATGCAGCAGTGGAAGCTGCAAGAGCAGGGCTTAATTTACTAGGTATTACTTTGCCTGAAGAGAATCTGTCAGCAGTCGTAAAATGTGAAATTGTAGAAGTTGAAGAAAATTTAGGCAGTCGGGAAATTGCATTCATAGTTCATCAACCACAAATATTGATAGAAGAAAAAAAAGTAGCCATAAAACTGCTTATTGCTGTGGAAGCAGCTACTATTATTAAATCAAATATTGATTTATTTATCATTGTTTGTTTAAAAGCAGTCAATCTTTCTTTAAAATACGGTAATATTCCTGAATCAGTAAAAGCATACTGTAATTACGGTATGATTCTTGGCTGTTTCTTTAAAAACTATAGCTCTGGTTATGAATTTGGTTTATACGGATTAGAGCTAGCAGCAAAAATGAAGGATAAAGCTCAAATCTGTAAAGCAAGTTTCACGCTAGGAGGTTTCATATACTGCTGGTCAAAACATATTCAAGGAGCAGCCAATATTAATCATGAAGGTCATCAAGCAGGTTTAGAATCGGGAGAACTTTTATTTGCAGGATATAACCTCTTCAGTAAAATTTGTAATTTATTTTTTCAAGGGTTGGATCTCAAATCAATTATTTTAGAAATCTCAGTATGTTTGTATTCAACAAAACAAATGAAACATATTTTTGGAACAGAGACAATATTAGCAGTTAAATTAGCAATACTCGATTTGCTTGATAATGAGTTAGAGCAAAAAGATATCCAAAGTTTAGAAGCTGAATTTTTAGCACAATGCCAACAGAACAAAAATTTATTTGCTTTGGGTGTTTATTATATTTGTAAGTCTCAATCCTTCTTTTTAAAGAATCAGTTTGAAAAGGCTCTTGATTATGTGAGACTGTCTGATAAATCGCTTCAATCTATGGTTGGTTTTACAACATCATCTGAGTATTATTTTTATTTTTCGCTCATTTTAGCTAATTTATTCTCCACAGTTAATGGCGAGGAAAAAGTAAAATATCTGGAGCAAATACAGAAAAATCAGCAGCAAATGAAAATTTGGTCGGATAACTGTCCGGAAAATTTTCTACATAGGTATCTTTTGGTAGAAGCAGAAACAGCAAGAATTACCGGAAAAGATTTAGAAGCAATTGATTTATACGATCGCGCCATTGAATCAGCTAGAGAACAAGAGTTTATTCAGATTAAAGCCTTGGCACTAGAATTAGCAGCAAAGTTTTGGTTAAGTAAAGGTAAACAAGAGATTTTTAAACTTTACATAACAAAAGCTTACCAATGTTATGCGAGATGGGGGGCTATAGCTAAAGTTAAACAATTAGAAGCCCAATATTCCTATTTCAGTGTTAAAACTTCAATATCAATCTCTAAAGATAGTACTATTACTACAACTTCTACTAGTATTAATGCTTCTCTAACTTTTGATATGTTAACAGTAGTTAAAGCCTCTCAAGCATTGTCTGGAGAAATTGTTTTAGAGTGTTTGCTCAAAAAACTTATGCATTTAGTTCGAGAAAATGCAGGTGCTCAAAAAGTCTTCTTTTTAAATAAGAAAAATAATCAACTATTTTTGGAGGGTTTTTTAAGCGAAGACAGTGAGGCGATCGTTTGCCAATCAAAGAGTATAAATGCTTGTAACATATTACCAAAGAACCTAATTACCTACGTTCAACGCACCCATGCACCCTTGGTTTTAGATAATGCTAGCCAAAATCAACAATTTAATTCCGATCCATATATAACTACATATCAACCAAAATCTATTCTTGTTTTACCGATTTTGTATCAAAGTAATATTGTAGGAATTTTATATTTAGAAAATAATCTCACCAAAGGTGCTTTTACTCAAGATAGAGTAGAAGTTTTACATATCTTAGCTGCACAAGCTGCAATTTCTATAGAAAATGCAAACTTTTATAGCACTTTGGAAATAAGAGTCGCTCAAAGAACTCAGGAATTACAAAATACACTAGAAGAACTTCGGCAAACACAACTACAAATGATACAAAATGAAAAAATGTCCAGTTTAGGGCAATTAGTTGCTGGAATTGCTCATGAAATTAATAATCCTATTAACTTTATTTATGGAAATTTAACACATATTTCAGACTATACTCAATCTTTACTTACATTATTAGATATTTATTTAGAAAATCCTTCAACATCTTTAGCAGCAATTCTTGAAAAAGCAGAGGAGATAGATTTAGAGTATATTCGAGCAGATTTGCCTAAACTTTTAACTTCATTGCGAACAGGTGCATCTCGTATCCGCGATATTGTTCAATCATTGCGAAATTTCTCTCGTTTGGATGAAGCAGCTATTAAAGCTGTAGATCTTCACCAAGGAATTGACAATACCTTAATGATTCTTAGTTCCAAACTTGAAAATATTAAAGTCATTAAGGAGTATGCTAAGTTACCCCTAGTGCAATGCTATGCAGCAGAACTTAACCAGGTGTTTATGCATTTACTGACTAATGCAATTGATGCTATTGAAGAGTCATTTGTCCGCAATGGTAACTCATTAAGAAAGGAGAAAGGACAAATTATAATTCGTACAGAATTGAGACAAGAGAATCAAGTTGTTATTTCTATAATAGATAATGGTGTAGGTATGACAGCAGATGTGCAAAATAAAATGTACGATCCATTCTTTACAACAAAACCAGTAGGTAAGGGAAATGGCTTGGGTTTATCTATCAGTTATCAAATTGTTGTGGAAAAGCACGGCGGTCATTTAATTTGTCAATCTCTCCTAGGAGAAGGTACAGAACTTACTATCTTACTACCATGTAGGTAACATAAGAGTAAGTACTATTTTGTATCAAATTATCTTACTAATTACGTAATTTCTATAGCCTTTATTAGAGGGGGAGAGCGAAACCGCAAGAAGGCACTTCAGGAAACTTGTTTGTACACTGTAGCCTTACGAACTTGTCAATGGTAATTTCTGTAAGTTAGATTGACTTTTATAGATGCCTTTTGAACTTTTAAGTATTTACGAACTATATTCATAATTATTTTACTTAGAAAGATTATAAATAGCTTTATGGAAAGAATATTTTGACTTGAAGTCTAAATGATAAAACAATATTATTACTATACGCAAACGTAACAAACAGATTGATTAATAATTAGCGATCGCTGGTCACTGGTCACTGGTCACTGGTCACTGGTCACTGGTCACTGGTCACTGTTTATAGCTTGTAACAGCAGATCTAAGATTACCTTGGTTTTCTGATAAAAGCTTCAAACCTTCCTCTTTTTCCAAACCAGTCCAATGCATTAAAAGAGCTAACTTTACCCATTTACCACTTCGTTCCAACAAAAAACCAGCAGCATCTCTACTTAAACCTGTTAAATCTTGTAATATTCGCAAAGCACGATCGCGTAACTTTTGATTTGTCACTGCTACATCAACCATGCGATTGCCATAAACTTTGCCCAACTTGACCATAATCCCTGTAGACAGGATATTCAAAGCTAGTTTTGTCGCCGTCCCTGCTTTTAAACGAGTCGAACCTGCGAGTACTTCTGGTCCAGTCAAAAGGCGAATATCAACATCGGCATCACTGCTAACTTGCTCTGTAGGAACACAAGCGATAAATATAGTTTTAGCTCCCCGTTGATGGGCTGCACTTAATGCACCATGTACATAGGGTGTAGTTCCGCCAGCCGTAATACCAACTACAATATCGAGTTGCGTAATTTGACGTTGAGCGATCGCGGTTTCTCCATCTTGGGCGCTATCTTCTAGATCTTCAGAACTGCGGAGAAGTGCGCCTGCACCGCCAGCAATGATACCCTGTACCATGTCTGGAGAAGTACAAAATGTGGGAGGACATTCGGCGGCATCCAACACCCCCAATCTACCACTTGTTCCTGCGCCAATGTAAAACAAGCGTCCTCCATGACGCATTCTTTCTGCACAGAGTTCAATCGCTTGCGCCAACTGGTTTTTAGCTGCAGCTACCGCCGCGACTGCCTTTGCATCTTCGCGATTAAACAATTCTACCAATTCTAGAGTACCGAGCTGGTCTAAGTTAAGACTATCAGGATTGATTTGCTCAGTTAAAAGATGTCCGCGCTCTTGTAAATTGGTCATTTGTTGTTTGTCCTTTGTCATTTGTTGTTTGTTGTTTGTCCTTTGTCATTTGTTGTTTGTCATTTGTCATTTGTTGTTTGTCCTTTGTCATTTGTTGTTTGTGAAAGATGAATGACCAATGACCAATGACCAATGACCAATGACTAACTACAATAATCCTTCTAGTTTGCGACGAATACTATCTAATTCCGACTGAGACAATTCTGAATCATCCTTTGACTCTTGAGTGCGACTTAAAGTTCCCTCACTCGCGTCCTGTTTTGAGTCTGAATTCCAATCGGTTTCGTCAACATTGACTTCAGGAGGAACGATCAAACTATTGCCATCGCTTGGGATAAGTTCCCAATCATAGTTTGCGCTCGCACAAAATTCTTCTACTTCTTCTGAATCAATCGCCTCTACCGTCGGTGACAGAAAATCCTGAGCTTCCAACATGAGGGCAAAGCGCGTGGCATCGTCTTCTGACTCAAACATCAGAACCTTATTGCGATCGCCTACTTGAATTGTGTGTATTCCCTCATTTTCGGTTCTAGCGTTAAATAGTAGTACAAAAACACGCATTTTGGTAGTCTTTTAGTTTTGAATCTTAAACTCCATGATACTTAAATAGAAGCAAAATGAATGGCACTGTATGTTCCTCGCTCCTATTCCCTACTCCCTACTCCCTAATTATTAAGTACAATCGCTAGTTCCGTATTAGGTATCGTCGGTTATCCTTGAGTAGGCATAGCCATTCTGCTAGTAGATTGACATTTTTGACTGTAGCAGATAGATTCGGTAAGTCAAACGTGAAACGCCATGACGAACGCTTGTAATCCAGAACATCCCTCAAACTCCTCCCATAATCAAAATCCTATCAAAAAAGCTACTTGGTTTGTCCTTCTTAAAAGAGGTAGCATTGCCTTGGGTGGATTTCTACTGATTGGACTTGCAGGCGGCGCATGGCGACTATGGAATTTTATTCGTACAGAGTTAGTACCACTAGCGGAAACAAGCCTTACCACCACTCTTAACCGTCCCGTGGAACTGGGTAATGTCAAAGAATTTTCTCTCACAGGAGTCAAGTTTGGTGCTTCAGCATTACCAGCAACACCGACAGATCCAGACAAAGCCACAGTTGAAGCAGTCGAAGTCGGTTTCGATCCATTGGAGTTAGTATTTAACCGACACCTCAAGCTAGATGTTACCCTAGTTAACTCAGATATTTATATAGAACAGGACGAACAAGGAACCTGGGTAACTACTACTATTGCACCTCCTGGAAAAGAAGGTTCAATTAAAACCGATTTAGATAAATTACGGGTTCGTAATGCTCGGTTAGTCCTAGTACCTATGAAAAGTAGGGGAAGTGTATCCTCTGGCGTTTCAACATCACCACCTCTTCCACAAATCCCAACCCCAGAAACTAATTCCAACACCCCCACCTTCTCCTCATCCCAATCACGCCAGTCCGCTCAACGGGGGGAACCCCCGCACGCGGCTGGCTCCCCAATCGCCAATCGCCAATCCCCAGTAGAATTTTCCCAACTCAATGGAACTGCTCAGTTTTTAGAAAAGAACGAGCTGATAAGATATGATGTCAATGGGATTCCAAAGACTGGTGGTAACATATCCATTCAGGGAGAAACTCGCCCGAAGACGTTGGCATTTGAAACTAACTTGCATTTGAAAGGGGACTTGAACGCTACAGAAGTCACTCGTTTGGTTAAATTACCAATTTTTTTACTGGATGGTCGAGTTCAAGCAGATCTCAAGATTCCCAAGCTGTTACTCAAGCAACAATCCGAAAAACCGCAAAGCCCATGGATATATGGAACGGCTACCGTACAAGGGGTAACGCTTCAAGTTCCCAAGATGCCACAATCATTTATCAATTCTCAAGGTAACTTGCGATTTGATGGCAGCCGAATTCACTTAGATAATGTAGCAACTCATTATGGTAAAATTCCCCTCATTGCTAGTGGTTTTCTTGATACTGAAACAGGTTTTCAATTAGCAGCACGTGTCAATGCCGTTAACATTGCCCTAGCTAGAGAAACTCTTAACATCCAACTGCCCTTCCCAACTCTTGGGGAAGTGAAAGCTGACTTACAAGTTATTGGAACGACTGAGAAACCTATCCTTTTGGGTAAAGTTTCTACCATCAAACCCGCGAGAATTGATAAAGTAGATTTTGATAGCGTAGGCGCACAGTTTGAGTTTTCTCCTGTTGCCTCGGTGATGACTTTTAAAAATATTCAAGGAAAAGCTGCAGTTGGTGGGGATATTACGGGGAACGGTAAGATTCAACTGAATGCAAATCCTCAACTGACTCAACTTAACTTTAATTTTAAGGCAAACAATATTTCAGGAGATGCGATCGCATTTCTCTACGGTACAAAAACCCCCATTCAAATCGGTAAAGTTGCGGCTGTCGGTAAATTAACAGGGACTCCTCAAACAATTCAAACATCAGCGCAATGGCAAGCACCTCAAGCCACCTACCCTGCAACAGGAGAACTCACCGTCTCACCAAATAAAACTGTTTCATTCCGCAATGTCGCGCTTCGCGTTGCTGGTGGTACAGTACGGGCATATGGAACTTGGAACGAACGGCAATGGCAAACAGTCGCTGATACATCTCAAATTCAAATCCAACGCTTTGTCGATCCCACGCAAGTCCAAAATGTATCTCTCAACGATGCACGATTTAATGGTCGTCTTATTCTATCGGGAACCTCAGCCCCATTTCAAATTGCCTCAATTCGTCCTGAGAATGCTAGAGTTCAAATTGCAGGCGGTACAGTTGCAGTTTCTAACCTCCAATTTAACGAGCAAAACTTTTCCGCACAACTTGTTGCCAATGACATAAGATTGGGACGTTTGTTAAAAACTCAGATACCCCCAGCTTTAACTGGGCCGTTGGCAGGTAAAGTACAAGTATCGGGTAGCACAAATGATTTTAACCTCAAAACCTTCCGTGCCAGTGGGGAAGGACGTATAGGAATTGGTAGCGGTACAGTTACAGCTTCCAACATCCAAGTCGGAAATGGTGTGTATCAAATGCAGCTACAAGCCAATGATGTCGCGTTGCAGGAAGTCGCACAACTCCCCAAGGAATATCGGGGAAGGTTAACAGGTCAATTTAATGTTGCTGGTTCTGTGGAATCATCCCAACCGCAATCCATTCAAGCGATCGGGCAAGCACGGGTTAAGATAGCAGATGGCACGGTAGTTGCGAACAATATTCAACTAGCAAACGGTCGGTACAGAGCACAGCTCCAAGCAAATGACGTAGCGTTGCAGCGATTAGTACCGCAGTTACCCACTCAGTTTCAAGGCAGGATGACTGGTTTATTTAATGTGGCGGGTGCTATTGATTCGTTTAGCCCACAGGGTATCCAAGCTATCGGTCAGGCAAAGGTTAATTTTGGCAGAGGTTCAGTAACAGCTTCAAATATTCAAGTGGCTAATGGTCGCTACCAGGTGCAACTGCAAGCTCAGAATATACCTTTGCAACGAATGTTACATATCCCAACGCAATTTTACGGTAACATAACGGGTCAGTTTGATGTTGCTGGTTCTCTGGAGTCTACGCAATTCCAAGCAATTCGAGCGACAGGTCAAGCAAAACTGAATGTTACAGGTGGCGCAATTGCGGCTTCTAATATCCGTGTAGGTAATGGAAATTACCAAGCAATGGTAGATGCATCTGGTGTAGAATTAACTCGATTTTCACCGGATTTACGCGGTCAGTTTGGTGCAAAAATGCAAGTGGCAGGTAAGGTGGGGGCTTTTGACATATCATCTGTCCGTGCTGTAGGTGAAGTAAAGTTTTCTCGCGGAATTTCTGTTATCGAGCAACCACTGACAGCATCCGTTGGTTGGGATGGAAAACAAGTCATTGTTGAGAAAGCAACTTCTCCGGATTTAAATGCTAATGGTTATATTTTTGCTAAAACCAATCGCGCCGGACTACCGGAAATTACGGGTTTAAATCTTAATGTCCAAGCTCAAAATGTCAATCTACAAAAGTTACCTTTATCTCTTCCCAATCCCACAACGCTAGTTGGAAAAGCTGATTTTGGGGGAAGAATTACAGGTCAATTGCCAGTTCCAGATATTCAAGGACAATTAAGGTTGCGAGATTTGGCAGTCAATCAAATAGCTTTTGAACCCGTGTTAACTGGAAATGTTCAGTTGGTACAAGGACAAGGTTTTAATTTGAATGTAGCAGGAAAACGCGATCGCATTGCTTTAAATGCAGGTTCGACGGGTAAAGACACATCATGGAGAGTTTCTACCTTTGATGTGCGTTGGCAGGATGCTCTAGCATCGGGTCAATCGAGAGGGGACGTTTTGGCAATGAAGGTGGAAAACTTCCCGCTACAGATACTAAATATAGCACCACCCTCTAGTGCTCGTCTGGGGACGGGTGCGATCGCAGGACTGTTAACTGGAAGTGCTGAGTTCAATCAAAAGACATTTGCCACTTTAGGGAATATTAGCATAGAGAAACCTCAATTTGGAAGAATTTCAGGCGATCGCCTCAGTACGCAATTCCGTTACAGTGATGGAAAAGCGCGACAGTTGCTTCAACGGGGGGAACCCCCGCAACGCACTGTCTTAACTATTACAAACAGTGAATTTGCGAAAGGTGCAAGTCGTTATGCTCTAGCAGGGACTTTTGCCCAAACAGCTAAGGGGCCTCAAATACAAGGTAAGTTAGATGTTACCAACGGTGAAATTCAGGATGTTTTAGCTGTACTGCAGTTATACGAATTACAAGATGTCCAACGGGGTATGGCAGAACCAACCTATGGGAAAGCAGCCGATTTAGGCGCTATTCAACCAGTTGGGTTACCCGATAAGCCATTGATAACGCAATTGCAACGCTTGGCTGAAATTGATTATTTGCTATCCCAACAGCAACAAAAACGGCGCGATGCTTCTCCCATCCCAGACTTAGCGGATTTAAATGGAACTTTTAGCGGTGAAGTGAGCGTCGATACAGCAACTGCTAACGGGTTGTATGCAAACTTTAATTTAAACGGTCAAAACTTTGCTTGGGGAAGAGGAAACGAACCAGATCGTTACTATAAAGCCGAACAGCTTGTTGCTCAAGGTAAATTTGAAAATGGAGTTTTGACACTCCTACCTTTGCGGCTAGAATCTGAAAATAGGCTGATTGCTTTTACGGGTAATATTGGTGGAAAAGAACAGTCCGGTCAATTGCGAGTCGCAAATTTCCCCATACAGGTTTTAAATAATTTCGTGAAATTGCCAGTTGGTTTAACGGGTAATCTCAATGCGACAGCCGCTTTAGCAGGTAGTATCAATAATCCACTCGCTAAAGGGGAATTAGAAATCATTGAAGGAACTCTCAATCAACAAGGAGTTAGTTCGGCGAATGCTAGTTTTAGCTATAACAACGGTCGTTTAGATTTTGGTAGCATTGTGGGTGTTTCTGGTAATGAGCCAGTAAATATTACTGGTAGTATACCTTACAAATTACCTTTCGCAACCAAAGCACCGGATAGTAATATAATTAGCATGGATATGAAGGTAAAAAATGAAGGATTGGCGATTTTAAACTTATTAAGTAATCAAGTTGCATATGAAAGCGGTGAGGGAGAAATTGACCTCAAAGTACGGGGAACATTACAGAAGCCCACTTTAAATGGAATTGCAACGATTAGTAAGGGGATATTTTCATCACAATCTTTACCAGGGAAAATTACAGATGTTATTGGAAAGGTGAATTTTGATTTTGACCGCGTTATTGTGGAGAATCTTCAGGGTCAGTACAATAATAAAGGTGCGATCGAAGCTAAAGGACAAATTCCCATTTCCAGTGCAGAAAAACTGGAAAATCCCCTGACAGTGAGTATGCAACAATTAGCTGTCAATTTGAAAGGTTTGTATCAAGGGGGAGTAGACGGTAAGTTAGAGATTGCAGGATCTGCTCTTAGCCCGGTGATTGGCGGTCAAATGGCATTAGATAACGGTGAGGTGTTGCTAGCAGAAGCGGCTGAAGGTACAACAACTCCTGGGATGGGTAGTGGAATAAGTAGTGTTAGCGATACGCGGCTCAAACAAAACAAGCAAACAACTCCTGAAGTTGAAAGTACTGAAACTAGGTTGAATAATTTACAGATAACACTTGGTAACAATGTCAAAATTACCCGCCAACCAATTCTCAGTTTTCGGGCGACTGGTAGTCTTAACGTCAATGGCTTATTGAGTCAGCCCGTACCAGAAGGAACAATTACACTTAAAGATGGTAGCGTCAATTTATTTACAACTCGCTTTAATCTCGTGCGTGGTTACGCGCAGAAGGCAATCTTTAGAGTGAATCAGCCACGTGACCCCGATTTAGATATTCAGTTGTTTGCCAAAGTGCTGGATACGACTCAAGGTATGGATTTAAATAAAGCAACCACTACAGGGTTAGCATCTTTAGAGACAGTGCGTGTTGAAGCTAGGGTAGAAGGACCCGCAAGTCAACTGGATAAAAATCTTGAGTTGGTGAGTTCTCCCGCACGCAGTCAAACAGAAATTGTTGCTTTATTAGGTGGTGGATTTATCGATACTCAAGGGCGTAGCGGTGATAGTACATTAGGGCTGATTAATATAGCAGGTTCAGCTGTATTGAATAATTTACAGGGACCTCTGAATCAATTGGGAACTGCATTGGGGTTAAGCGAATTGCGCATATTCCCAACAATTCTTTCCGATAATCCAGAAGCAGGGCGTAATAGTTCTAGTTTGGAGTTAGCAGCAGAAGCAGGAGTTGATATTACCCGTAGGATTTCTGTTTCCGGGTTGAAGATTTTAACAACTGGCGACCCCGTGCAGTGGGGTGTTAACTACCGACTTAATGACTCGATTCGTCTCCGTGGTACAACTAATTTTTCTGATGATAATCGCGCTGTGGTTGAGTTTCAAAAGCGATTTTAAACTAACTATAACCAGTTATCTAATTGTAAGTTGGGTATGTTTTCAAAGTCCTTAATATTGTTGGTGACTAGAAGACTTTGACGGGAACGAGCAACAGCTGCAACTAATGCATCAAGTTCTCCCGTTGGTTTACCAATCTGTCTCAGTTCACTTTGAATCTTACCAAATTCCATAGCAGCATTTAAATCAAATGGCTCCACAGGTAATAACTCGGTTAGTTCTGTAAGACTTTCTAGGTTTTTTTCAAGCTATTGAGAGCAGTAAATCCCTTTATAAAGCTCTGAAATGACAATTGTAGAAAGATAGCATTGACTGAAAAAGCGATTGAATATAGAAACTACTTTTGGATTATCGTTAAGCAGTGCAATGCAAATATTAGTATCTAGTAAATACATCAGCTATTATCCTATAGGAATCATAAATGATTTGTGAAAAATTCTAAGTATTGTAGGGTGGGCATTGCCCACCGTTTGCTGTTAGCGGGTATTGCCCACAATTGACAAGTCAGATTTAGCAAGCGTAGGTTTAAGTAATGCCCACCGTTTGCTGTTGGTGGGCAATGCCCACCCTACTAGGTATATTTCAAAAATCACATACGATTGCTATAAGTATCCATTGAGTCAATGGTTCTTCCTCTATAAGCGTGGCGTTCTTTGTCAATTTCAGCAAAAATGTCTATTAACTCAGGCTGGTCTTTCCAAACTCCAAATAATTGATTTAGCCTTGCTAATCTCTCTTCCTCTGTCAGTTTTTTTGTAACTTTAGTATTTTCAGTAGGAGGTTCTAAATCAACAAAAATTTCTACTCCATCTGGAATACTCTCAACAGGTTCTAAAAGTTCAACAATTTGACCGCGTTTAATTCCTTTAATTTTCATGAATAAAATCCTTCTATTGAGAGTTGGTTAGTTGACGGATAAACTACAAGAATTTCTTAATTAAAACGTTTTGATGAACCTCACTTTTTTCTGTTATTTTAGTGAATTTAATGATATCATAAAATTATACATATTGATTAACAAGACCCTGACCAAGTAAAATTCTCTAAATTAAATAAAATTTTATACAATATTAATTAATTGATGGGAAATATTAAGTGACTTTATTTCGGGGGAGCGATAAAATTGGCTCTCCAACTTTTTCCGAGTTAAACTTAACTGACGAACAAATTTTTCAAGGCTAATCAATTGAATTTTACATAAAAAATATGGAACCGCAGATGCACAGCAAAGCACGCAGATAAATTTGTACTTTATTCAACCTGAGTTTGGTGTAAGAAAAAGTCTGAAAAACAAGCAATCGAGCACGCTATACACTGGAGTTTAGATATATGCCCCATTATGATTGTGCCTCATATAACTGGTCTTTAAGTAGGCGTCTGACTCAAAACTACTCACACGCTAGTATGCACCAATATCTGCCATGCACTCAAGAATGAATCTTTCATTAGTAAGAGGGAAGAAATAATCTCGCTAGCTAAATTAAGCATGAAGTTGCAGGCAACGCTCATTTTTACGATTCCTAGATAGCCGTGGAATCTAGCTAGATTTGTCATTGCTGTTCATACTTTTTTGGAGCTTAATTCTATGACTACTCCTCAAGCCTCAAATGGTCAACGTAAGATTCGTTATGCCGTTGTCGGACTCGGTTGGTTTGCTCAGTCAGCTGCCTTACCAGCTTTTGCTCATGCGGAAAATTCTGAACTAGTTGCGCTGGTTTCCGACGATCCAACGAAGTTAGAGGAAATTAGTCAGCAGTACAGTAGCGTGCAGCGCACCCTCTCCTATGATGAATATGATGATTGCTTGAGAAGTGGTCTCATTGATGCCGTTTATATTGCACTGCCAAACCATTTGCACTGTGACTACACAGTACGAGCAGCTAATGCCAAAGTGCATGTGCTGTGCGAAAAACCGATGGCAGTTACCGAAGATGAATGTCAACAGATGATTGAGGCGTGCGATCGCAATCAAGTCAAACTTATGATTGCCTACCGATTGCATTTAGAAGCAGCCAATATGCAAGCAGTGGAAATTTTGAAATCTGGGCAGATTGGTGAACCCCGCATTTTCAACTCGGTGTTTACTCAACAAGTAGAGGAAGGGAACATTCGCGTCGAGAAAGAAGTGGGTGGTGGTACTCTGGATGATATCGGTATCTACTGCATTAACGCTGTTCGTTATTTGTTTCAAGATGAACCGATTGAAGTCTTTGCTACTAGTGCCAGTAAAAATGAACCCCGCTTTCGTGAAGTGCCAGAAATGACTAGTGTGATTCTGCGCTTTCCCGACGATCGACTAGCAGCATTTACGTTGAGCTTTGGTGCTGCAAAAGTCTCTACATATCAAGTTGTGGGAACGAAAGGCGATTTGCGAGTCAATCCTGCTTATGCTGGAGACGGTGAAATTAAGCATTATTTGACGATTGATGGTAAAACTCAGGAGCGATCGTTTGCTGGACGAGATCAACTTGCTGCTGAGTTTGTTTACTTCTCTGATTGCATTTTGCAGAACAAACAACCAGAACCATCAGGTCAAGAAGGCTTGATTGATGTTCGGATTATTCAAGCGTTGTATAAGTCGATCCAGACTGGTGGCTTTGTGAAACTTCAACCTACTCAGCGCGATCGACACCCCGGCATGAATCAGTCAATTGAGCGTCCTCCCGTTGAAAAAGAGCCAGAACTAATTCACGCCGCCGATCCATCGGGCAAGTCTTGATAATAGTCACTGACACAGATGACGATCTTCCTGTGGGACATTAGGGTTAGTCTTTAGATAATCGCGTACCCATTCACACCCGCGCCTCAATGCCATATCTAGATCCAATAGCTCCAAGTCCCACAGTAGAACGTTGTTGTCATTACTACCCGAAGCTAACCATTTACCGTCGGGACTCCAAGCTATACTCCTAACCGCACTGCTATGCCCTAAGAGTCTCATAAGTTTCTTACCCTTAAGGTTCCAAAGATTGACAGGACCATTATCACTTGCCGAAGCCAGCAACTTGCCGTTGGGGCTAAAACTGACACTGTAAACCCAACCATCACCTCCATTACGAGTCCAAAGTTCCTTGGGATTCGACCGATTCCAAAGTTTGATAGTATTATCAGTACTCCCCGAAACCAGCATCTTTCCGTCGGGACTCCAAGCGACGCTTCTGACCTCATCATCGCCATGCTTTAGTGTTTCCACTTTGCCGTTCGATAAGTTCCACAGTTTGATGGTACCGTCCCGACCTCCCGAAGCCAACATCTTGCTGTCACGACTAAAACTAACGCTCCAAATTTCCTCTTTATGCCTTTTGAGTGTCCCGATTTGGTTACCGTCTTTACTCCAAAGTGTGATGGTAGCGCCACTTGTTGAAGCTAATCGCTTGCCATCGGGACTAAAGCTGACACTTTTAACATCTCGATCTTCTTTATGCTTCCAAAGTTCTTTGCCGTTGCTTGCTAAGTCCCAGAGTTTGACAGTGGTATCTTCACTCCCCGAAGCCAGCGTCTTACTGTCAGGACTCCAAGCAACGCTATAAACCTTACCAGTATGCCCCCCTTTAATCCCTAGCAATTCCTTGCCCTCAAGATTCCAGAGTTTGATATTCATGTCATCACTTCCCGATGCCAGCATTTTACCATTAGGGCTGAAGTTGACGCTTCTGACTACATCTTCATGACCCGTGAGTGTTTTAAGTTCTTTACCCTCAAGCATCCAGAGTTTAATCGTGCCATCAAGACTTCCCCAAGCCAGCATTTTGCTGTCGGGACTCCACGCAGTGCTTTCGACCCAGCTATTATTTTTAATCTTCCTGAGGATCTTGCCTTCAAAACTCCAAAGTACGACGGTTCTATCAATACTTGCCGAAGTAAACATTTTGCCGTCGGGACTCCAAACTACGCTTCTGACAGAATCGCTATGCTCCAGGAGCGTCTTGAGTTTCTTTCCATCTACTATTCTCCATAGTATGACGGTCTTATCATCACTCCCTGAAATCAGCAACTTGCCATCAGGGTTAAAGTTAATGCTTACAACTGACTTGCTATGCCCTTTAAGCGTTTTAAGTTCCTTACCATCTATCGTTCTCCAGAGTTTGATGGTGTCCCCTCCTCCCGCAGCTAGCATCTTGCCATCGGAACTCCAAGCAACGCTAAAAACGGCAGGGCTATGTTTGAGCGTCCTCAATTCTTTGCCCTCAAGACTCCAGAGTTTGATAGTGCCGTCCCTACTTCCCGAAGCTAGCATCTTGCTATCGGGACTCCAAGCAACGCTAAAAACGGCACGACCATGTTTGAGCGTCCTTAATTCTTTGCCATCTTTGCTCCAAAGTTTGATGGTACCGTCCCTACTTCCCGAAGCTAGAATCTTACCATCGGGACTCCAAGCAACGTTAAAAACAGCACGACCATGTTTGAGTGTCCTTAGTTCTTTGCCCTCAAGACTCCAGAGTTTGATAGTACCGTCCCAACTTCCTGAAGCTAGCATTTTGCCATCAGGGCTGAAGTTGATGCTGCCAACCTTTTTACTATGCCCTTCCAAGCGGTTACGCTCTCTCACCTGATAAACTGCCTGTTGTAGTGCAGTCAAAGCTTCAAATCTAGTATCAGTATCTATCCCAATTGCCGTTTTCAGTTTTTTTCCTGCCTTTATACCTACTATCAACGCATCCAACTTTTGGTCTGAGGCAAGGCGTTCTTTTGAAGATGCGGTCAGGGTTTGAATCTGAGCCACTTGGCTTTGATACCACTGAAAAAGAGCGAATCCCAGTACGACGGTAAACCCTGTCACCACCAAGCTAATTGTTCGGTATCGGTTTTGACGTTGATGTTGGAGGCTGCGTCGCACAAACTCAGCTTCTACCTGGTTGAACCAGTTGTCCGTTGAATCAAGTATCTGCTTCAAGAAGTCAAGGCGGGGGTTGTTATGCCAAAGAAAGTTTGCTTGTTGCTGTCTTTGCCAAAACTGCGACCACCAATCATGGGGATTGGAAGTCCAGCGAAACATTGGCGGTTGCTTACTGTTCCACTCCAAAGCAGCTGGTGTCAACCGCCGTTGTAATATTAAACTTTCCTGTTCCTGTTGTTTCCAAACCAGCAGCTTTTGCCATCCTTGTACTAAGGCATCATGGGCAGGTTCTACATAGGGTTTATCCTCAGTATCTTGACCTTTTACCAATAAGCGTGCCTCAGTAAATCGCCTAATCACCTCCTGCACCCGCTCATTCTTGGTGGGAGGATACTCCAGTTCGGACAAGAATACCTTTCTACGAGCTAACTCACCGCCATCTACTGTTACCATCCGCAACATCACATCCTTAATGGCGAGATGATAAGCTCCGTGGCGCTGTTTTAACTCCTCATATTCAGAATCAGCTCTTTGGGTAAGGCTGCACGTGACGCCACCCAATTCTTGATAATCTTCTTGAGTAATTGCGCGATCGCTCCTTGTTCCTTCCCTAACACTGTCAATATACTTAAGGTAAAGCTCGCTTAGGGTAAACGATAGCAAGGGCAGCGCTCCCGGCATCTGCATGACCTCATCAATTAACTGGTCTACTAGAGTAGGTGGTTCAAAATACATGACTCTAGCATTAGCAGGTTCCACAATAGCGTCTCGCAATTCCTCCCGCATCATTGCGGGTACGATAAACCTTGCTGATGTCCAATAGGGCTTCAAAGCACTATCGCTGAGTTGCGGTTCAAAGTCATTTCGTAGCGTCAGTATAAGACGTAAATGCTCTGGATGAGCCACGATTGCCTCTGCCAAACCACTCAGAAATTTTTCTTTTTCAGTGTCATTGTGGCTAATGGTAACTAATTCTTCACACTGATCGATGACTAGTAGTAGCTTTGAGTTGGGATTAAGTTGACTCCAATTCTCCAATCTTGCCAGTAAGGTTTTTATTCCAGATTCGGGAGCTTTTCCATCGACAACTGGCAAGTTTTCCTTAACCAGCATATTGTTCAAAGCTCTAAAGGGGGACTCTCCAAGGCGGATGGGAGCTAAAATGCGCCATCCTTGTTGCTTCTTCAACTGAGGAATTAATCCTGCTTTGACCAAGCTTGACTTACCCGAACCGGATGTGCCTAGTACTACAGTTAAGGTGTGTGTCGTGACAAATTCTTGCAGCTTTTGAGTCAAAGCATTTCTACCAAAGAATTTGTCGCTGTCCTCTTCTTCAAAGGATTCTAACCCTTTGTACGGATTAGTTTTTTTACTTAATTTAGGGGCTTCTTCTAATCGATCGCGTTGAAAACCGGGAATGGGAAAAATGTATTCCCCTTTGTCGTGCTTCTTCAGTTGACAAATTTGTGGGGTTTGTTTGGTTGCTATCTTATCATGTAAATATAAGTAGAGTTCAGTTGCCGTCATTACACCATCGTTGGTAAAATCCGCTTCTTCGTTGTTGAGTGCTAAAAAGAGAGCTTCTGCAAAGGGAGAGTGACTTTCGCCGCCCCTCTGCCCAAAACCATGAAGGGTATCTGCGGCTTTCTCGTCATGAGCGGCTGAGGTAATCACTTGCTGAGCACAACCGACAATGAAGCGATCGTAGCGTTCCCGGTAAATTTTTTGCGCTCGCACCGCATTTCGATGCAATCCTGCCCAGCGGAAGGTACCTGCAAAGCAGCAATCGAGGATAATTAACAAATGACGACAAGGCAGCTTGACTAGGGCATCGTGCAGTTGCTGCATGGGCAACCAAGTGCGATCGTCATGTCGCGCATCTTGGGGCACGAGAAAGCCTGCTGGGCCATCGGCATTGTCTAGTCCATCTTGGGCGAAGCCGTGTCCGGCAAAGTAGAACAAGAATTGGTCATCCGGTTCAACATGGATTTTACTGCCATCGGGCAAAGGAATTGTTTGCTCCTCAAAGGCTGCTAACAGACTGGTGAGTTTATCTTGAGTTGCTTCTCCATCTAATATTTGTAGGACTTTGTATTGATATTTTTCCTCTAAGATGAAAACTAGTTTTTTAGCATCATTGACAGCAGTTGTCAATTCTGGAATACCATTGACATAATGATTAATACCAATAACAACTGCTATACTGCGTTTAAACTCAGGCATATTTATTTGCCCATATTTCGTTTCATCTGCTCCAATTCATCTTGGGTTTCCCAACGGCGGAATTTTTCTTCTAGATCGTCATAGCCACTCGAATAACTACTTGTTGTGGAATTCCAACCTACAGTTTCCAATCTCTGTTGAGCTTGAGCGCGTGCTGTTTGTGCTTCCGTGGCTTTGGCTTGCACTTCCTGTCGCCTTTGTTGAATTTTTCTCAATAGTTCCTTTGCTTGGGTAATCCGTTCTTTTACCCCTTGCATTTGTCCCCAAAGCTGGTTTCCTTCACGTAGCAAAGCTGCTTCTCGCTGTTGGGCTGCAGCTACCAAATCTTGTCTGTTAGCAGTTTTTGCCTTTTCTACCCGAATGTGCCACTTTTGAATTTCTTGGGCAGTGGACAAAATATCGTCTTGCTTTCGCTTTTCCTGCAATTGTAAGTCTGCAATCAATTTTAACGTATCTTCCTCTTGCTCTCGTAATTGTTCGAGTAGCGCTTCTAATTCTAGGTGCGGATTGTTTCGCAAGAATTCTTCTAAACGGTTTTCTAGAAACCTACTGAGATCGTCAAATAAGCCCACTGCTTGAACTCCAGAGGTTAGTTACTTCTCTATTGTAGTAATTATTTGTTCGAGACGAACATACGATCGTCTTGAAAATAGGGCATTAAGCATTTAGCAGTCTAAGTGTAAAATCCACCGAGAGCGCGGTTACTGGCTATCCGTCAGGTATCACAGCTAAATATTATCATTACTTTCATTCACCGAGAGTAGGTTTCTGGAAATTGCTTGCCACACTCCTTGCAAATAAAACGCTGTTTGCCATGACGATGGCCGTTTTTAGATACAGCACTTGAATCACAATGAGGACATTTCATTACTTTCATTACCTTGTGTGCAGGGACTTCATTCTCTATTTCATCCCCTACATGAGGGCGGAGATATGCAGCTAACAATGCTTGGATTTGAGCAAAAATCTCCTGGCGATGGGGTTCATCACTGCGTAATGCTACAAGTGCTAAGGTGTTGCAGGCATGAACGCAAACTTCGGCTAGTAGCTGACACTGTTCTGGAATTAACGCCCGATTCCGTTGCTGTAGTAGATTTGCCATGAAGTCAATCGCTTCTTGAGTAAAGCTTTCATCGATATTTTGAAAGATGGCTGGAGACTTGAAGTATTGCATGAAGACAATCCGACAAGTTCGATCTTGAAGAAGTTCTTTGTAGATTTCAGTCATGGCTGAGATAAATCCTTCAAAAGGTTGTTGAATAATTTCTGGCTTGTTGAACTTTGCCCACGCCGCATAGACTCGTTCCCTATGACGTAATTCCAAGGCATGGAAAATGGTCATCTTATCTGGAAAAAATTGATAGAGAGAACCGATCGCTGTATCAGCACGAGTTGCGATCGCATGAGTTGTCGCTGTCTCAAAACCAACCTCATCAAAGACTTCAGCGGCTGCATCTAGGATACGTTCAACACGTTGTTGACTTCGCTTTTGCTTTGGTTGACGACGCATAGAAGGGGAAGTTGGTTGCAAGTCACTCATAAAAAATTCTCTTGACAAATATGAATAATCTGTCATGATTTATAAATAAGAACACAAATTATACCAATTTGAAACAAGAGTTCGACAGATAGTTGGGTAGAATTAAGCCCAAGTGAGGCTTTTTCAATCCACGCATCCAAAATGGGATGATTTGTCACAATTTTACAGAAAACAGAGGACTGATGCGAAGAACTCAGCCCTATTGTCAGCTGCATTTTGTTTAATGGAGAAAAATATGAACGCTATCTTACCAGGTGCTCCTTGGTTAATTGCTCACAAATCTATGTTGACTGCAAACAAACCTGTAAAAATTACGCTGAACGGTCACGATTATGTTCTGTGGCAGAATCAGAAAGGCGAAATCTTTGCTCTTGATAATATCTGTCCTCATATGCAAGCTCCTTTGTCAAATGGATGGATTTGCAAAGACAGAAATACGATTGCTTGTCCCTTCCACGCACTAGAATTTGATGGAGAAGGCAGATTGTACCGAGAAGGAAAAACAGATGGACAAGCGATCGCAAAACCTTTAAAACTGATTGTTATTGACGATTGTATCTGGACATATGGCGGGTTTGAACCGAAAATTCCAGTTCCCGATTTAATTTCCAAACTGAAAACAGGGCTTAATTTTGTGGGAGTTGCGGGAATAAAAAGTATCAAAGGCAGTTTTTTAGACAACCTTTTGATTAATTATGACTATAACCACCAACATGGAACCCATCGCGAGTTATTTAAAATCAAAGCCAATCATATTACTAGCTTTGAACATGATGGGTATTGGGCTAAGGTTATTCAAGAACTTTATAGAGATGACAACACACTTAACGAGATTTTAAGTAATCCGGCTTTACTCATATCACCTAAAATGTACAAAGGTACTTTAGAATACGCATTTCCCGCGCTTACAGCCTTTCAAACTCAGACCCCTGTTGTTGAACTGCTACAAACTCACGTCCTCTATCCTGAAACGGAAAATAGTACTAAAACTTTTGTTCTTGTTTATACAAACATGAATTTACCTATTTTGGATGTGTTCTTAAAAAATTCCATTCTCAAAGCTGTAGCTACAGTAGTTGAGCAAGATACAACAGCTATTGAGAATTTGTATTCTAGAGAAAAAGCTAAAATCAGACTTCCGAATGAAGAGATTATGTTCCATGCTGAAAAGCTTTACCAGAATTGGTAAATCGCAGCCACTATATATCTATGATAATAATGTGGTTTTTGGAATCAAAACCAATTTTTCCTCGTTTTTGTAATTTGCCCATCAATCGTGTAATTGTAACTCTAGTGGTACAGCAAGCACTAGCAAGCTCTTCATGAGTGAGGCGAACGCTCAAGCGGCTCCCTTGAGGAACTTTTTCCCCGATTTCTTGTTTGAGAAGCTGCAACAGAGCGTCAAGACGGTCTTCAACCCTTCGCCTACCAACAATAGCTAAAAAAGCTTCTGTTTGCCTTAGCCGACGATTGATTTTTGGTAATAAAGTGTGACTGAGATTTTGGAAAGATGCAATTTCTGCCAGATAAATTGATGATAACTCCGTATCTGACAAAGCTGTTGCTTGGTAAATGTGTAGCGAGGTGAGACTCGAACCAAAAACCATACCTTCTGCTGCTAAACCAATTAAAACTTCCTCTCCCGTTTCACAAAGGGTACTCAACTTGACCATCCCCTGAGACACATACCAAATTGCACCTGGGTTGAGAGGAACGGTTTCTCCTTTGCAATATTTATGCAAAAGACGATTCTCTACAAGGCTGCGGTCTTGGTTAACGGATGGTAACTCCACTGGCTTATGATGGCGATCGCCTAACATACCTTGCTGTTCGCTAATGTCACGTATAAGCCAGCGAACTTCTGTTATTTGACCTTGCGGAGCGCGTGTTACAGCTACTGTTATAGCGGTATCAAACATATCGCCATTGCTTTTTAAAAAGCAAAGGACTAACTCCATAGTCTTATTACCACATTCCCCAAGCTGTCTGAGAAAGCTACGAAAGCTTTGACGATCTTCTAAAGCAACATAGTTGGCAATTGGTTTTCCTACTAAATAACACTGAGACAAGTTCAGCATACGAGCAGCCGCACGGTTGGCTTCTTGAATGATGCCGAAATTATCTGTCACTAAATAAGCATCTGGAGCTGACTCAAATAATTCCCAATACCGTTGGCGTTCTGTTTCTGCTAAGTTACGTATTTGTACAAGTTCCTCATTTTGCTGGTATAGTTCCTCAGTTGCTATTTTGACGATCTCTGAGGCATGACCGAGTTCCATAAAAGTTTGAGGCAACTTATCTGGTGTCAAATTTATAGTATCGGTAGAACTGTTGTACAAAGTTAGCAATCTTTTATGCATTTCCTCTGTACGTTGAACAAATACGTCTATTTCTATCTTGTTTATATCCATTTTTGACTCCTTAATCTTCAGATTTTTATTTTTTACTCATTGGCATATTTAAAAAAAAATATCTTTTTTTTCAAGTCGCGGCGGAACCCGCGCTCTTCGGTTGGCTCCCCTACTTGTATTTCTCAAAACGAGGCTTGCTATATAAACATAAATAATGAAAAGAAGAATTTTAGATAGGGTTAATTTACTCAATATTTCTTTTATATATTTTACGTTCTAATTTCCCAAGTTGTCTTGACACTTTTTATAGATAGTCTCAATTTTATTAATTGTAGCGAGCGTCACAAACAAACTTTACATTTAATCTCTCCAGAGGTAGTAAACATTTATGTGAATTTTAAAGAAACTGAGAATTGGTAAACATTAATATGCTTATTTACCCCGCCGTCTTACCCTACGTGGCAGGGGTTTTTATATTTTCTGTAGATTGTGCGGTAGATAATTTACCATTGTGAAAATGGGTTTTTTACTAAATTACTATTAAAATATCTAGGATTACTTGAAACTTCCTCACCAACCCATGCCGGTAATTCAATCTGTTGTTTTTCATCATTCAGTTCAACTTCTGCTAATATCAACCCTTTATTAACACCCTCAAACTCGTCAATTTCCCAAATCAACCCTCCCCACTCCACTTTATATCTAATTTTTTCTATCAAAGGTTGCTGGCACAAAGTATCCAGCATTTCTTCAGCATCTTCAAGCGGAATTGAATACTCAAACTCTGCTCTTGAGTAGTTAACAGTAGGTCCTTTAATTGTTATGTAACCCCGATCTCCTACTATGCGAATGCGTACAGTGGCTCCTCTTTGCGTGGCAATATACCCTTGACGGTAGGCGCTTCCCTCTGCTAAGTTTCGCCAACTATCTCCTTTCACTAGAAATTTACGTTCTATTTCTCGTGCCATTTTAATTTCTTATTTAAACGATCGATGACCAATGACAAATAACCAAAGGCGTACCGGGACAGTTTCTGATATTACAGATTAGTCATCGGGCATTCTCAAAAACACGGTTCCCGGAATTCGTTAATCTTCAATTGAAGATTTTATTCTTTTAAAGAATAAAAAAGCATCTCCTCTGGGTGAAATTCCCAAGCCACTCCTTCAGGATCGTGACCTTGAGACCAAGAGCGAAAATTCTCCCGGTCTTTGTTACGCGAAATTGTTGTCTTTGTGACGCTCAATCTTTTAGCTAACTCATTGACAGTGCATGTTGGGCTAGCAGTAGATTGTTTGGGCGATTCTACAGAGGTGTCCTCAGATGTTTCAAGGGTTTCTAAAGCAGGTTCATCTTTGGTTTTCTTCTGAGATTGAGCTTTAGGTGTGTCCTCAGATGTCGCACTGGTTTTAGAAACCGACCCGCTTTTGGTTGTCTTCTGAGATCGAACTTTAGAAGTGTCCTTAGATGTCGTGCTAGTTTTGGAAACAGCTCCGTTTTGAGTTTTCTGTTGAGATTGAGCTTTAGGCGTATCTTTAGATGTCGTGCTGGTTTTAGAAACAGCCCCGCTTTTGGTTTTCTTCTGAGATTGAACTTTAGGCGTATCCTCAGATGTCGTGCTAGTTTTGGAAACAGCCCCGCTTTTGGTTTTCTTCTGAGATTGGGCTTTAGGCGTATCCTCAGATGTCGTGCTAGTTTTGGAGACAGACCCGCTTTTAGTTTTCTTCTGAGATTGAGCTTCAGGTGTGTCTTCAGATGCTTTGCTTGGTTCTGGAGCAGATTCTGGCGCACTTTCTACGGTTGCGGGTGGAATATCTGATGCTGGAACGCTGAGAGGAACATTTATTTGTTCTTGGATTCCTGCAAAAGAATTTTCTAAGGCAGATATTCTTTGCGTGAACTCATCTAATAAAGATAATCTTTTCTCAATACCTGCTATTCGCGGTTCCCAATCGTTGTCACTGGTAGAGGAACTCGAAGGTTTTCCAAAGAATTCACTAACAATTTGTTTGATAGCTTCACTGGTTTTTGTTTGCTTTTCATCACAAAATTGTTTCAACCGCTCAGCTAGTTCAGGCGGTAAATACGTAACAATGCGAGAGTTTTCAGTTGCCATTTTTTCGATCTTATTTTGTCTCCTCACATCAGTGTGCCGCAAAAGTGCTACAAGTGTGCTGTTACGTTTTTTTAATTTGTCGCTTAAGTAAGGCTTTCATGTTAGCACGCAAGAACAGATTTTAAATCTAAAGTTCTTTCTCCTAAGAGATAAATTACGTCTACTTTGAAACCCAGAGTTTTTACCCATATTTATACTTAAAATGGCTTTGGAGCTTGACTTGTCAATAATCGCCAAACCCTGAGCGCATAACTACAAAATAGTTTATTTGTACTACTTAACAATTAATAATCAGGTTTTCAGCCTCTCAGAGACGAAAATTTGAAAGCAGAAAAATAAGTTTGCTATCAATTTTGCTCTCAGAATGGACAAAAAAGTGTACGGTCACCAGAAAAAAAGAGTGTGGAAACTAGTATGTCATTGATACACCTTAACAGGGATAGCCAATACTACTCGAATTTTATCCGTAAGTTATACTGTGCATAATTGTTACTAATGTTTTATCAGGCTTTGTTGAATTTCTTTCCTCAAATGCCACTTGTTTTAAGCTTAGAAGCCACGAAGGAGAAAAACATGAAGTAGTAAATAATTTTGTTGTAAACAGATTCAATACCCGATAATTTACTGAATGAGAACGATTTAATAGAGCGAAGTTTCGCTAAAATAATTATCATCTGTAGTTAAAGATAAAGTCATGAGTATTACTCCTAAAGGAACTGGCATCCCAGAGTTATATCGTCTATATCGAACAGGCAAATTAATTGTAAACCGTCAGTATCAGCGTAAGCTAGTTTGGACAAAAGAAGAAAAAGCCTCTCTTGTTGAAAGTGTATTACTTGACTACCCGATTCCTCTCATCTTACTAGGAGAAATTAAGCCGACTGATGGAGATAGTGCTTTTGAAATAATTGATGGTATGCAAAGATTGAATGCTCTTTTTGGGTTTATAGAAAACCAGTTTGCAGTTAACGGAGCTTTTTTTGATGTAAGACAACATCCTTATGCAAATGAGTTATTGCTGAAAGGTGTATTTAAATCAGTGAATTTAGAACAATATCAACTTCTTGAACCAGAACAATGTGTAAAATTTTTAGAATATCAGCTTGCTGTTACCATTTATCAACCTAAGCATCCTAATGAAATAGAAAACATTTTTAATCGAATCAATTCTAGTGGAAAGCATTTGTCACCTCAAGAGGTAAGACAAGCAGGTGTTACAAGTCGATTTTCAAATTTGGTAAGATCTCTTGCATCTGAAATTCGCGGTGATGTCTCACGAGAAGTATTACCTTTGACTGATATGCCCGCAATAAGTATTGATGCTAAGTCAATCGATCTTGGCTACGGAGTGCGAGCAGAGGATACGATTTGGTGCAAGCAGGCAATTATGCGGATATCGGATCTCCGTGACAGTGATGACGAGCAATTCTTAGCGGATGTAATACTATCTATTGCCTTAGGTTCTCCTTTCGCTGCAAGTAAATCAAAGTTTGATAACTATTATGGCAAAGGCGATGTTGATAAATCAGACGAAATTGATGTTGCCCTTGCTAGATATGGAGAAAATAATTTAGGAGAAGATATTAAGAGGGTTTTATCGTGGATTCAGACAGCTATCACAACAGTAGCAGGAACAGACCAAAAAAACTTTCTTAGCAAGACACTGAACCCAAAAGCAAAAGGCAATACAGTGAAAGAGCCTTTTTACTCACTTTTTATGGCTTTTTATGATTTAATCATCAAAAACTCAAAAGAACCATTTGAATTTTATGAAATTTTTCATGCACTTGATGATTTAGCATCTAAAATAAAAATGAGTTCAACTATTACAGAACGCAATCGAGTTAATAATATTGGTCTAACTAAAGGATTAATTGAAAATTACTTCAAATCTTCCACAAATACAACTCGTAGTAGTGGATCGTATGCATTAGATTTTGTTAACTACCTAAGAAGGTCAAGAGTTGAATCTCCAAACTATGATTTTAAGCAAGGACTTTATACTCTTAATAGTAGCAATCGACGATTTGACGAAGAAGCTTTTGAAAAAATTCTCCAGAATCTTGCAGCAATGGCAAATTTAGGTAAAGGCAAGAAGGGATATATTTTTATTGGTGTATCTGATAACGAGAAACATACCGAACGTATTGAGAACCTAGATGGTATTATTGCTCCTCGTGTCGATCCATTTGGTATTGTTGGATTGGAGCGAGAAGCACAACTCAGAAGTACTACATTGGATGATTATATACTCTTAATTTCTCGAAAAATTCGCGAGTCATATCTACCTGAAGTGTTGAAGACTAGGGTTAACACAAGCTTAACTCCTATAACTTATGAAAGACATACAGTACTTATGTTGGAAGCTAGTGCCGGTACTGAACCAGTTTGGTATAAAGACAAACTTTATATACGTGACGGACACGAAAAAAAGCCGCAAGAAGTTTCAGGCGATCGGATTGCAGCTGTGTACAGTCTTTTCAAGTGATACCCTTAAATAATGGGAAACACATAATTTAATAAAATAATGATGTATGAGTTGAGCAGGTTGGTACTGCTCACTCTAAAATTATGAGAGCTCGTTAATAAATGGTGCTACAGCTTTAACAAATTCAGGAGTAGATTCATAAGGAAGAACATTGCGACCGGGAATCTTCCCTCCCCGACCCTTGGGCAAACGAGCAAGGTAATCAGCTAACCATTCATCTGGTGTTAATCCTTTACCTTCTTTGGCAATGCTTGAGATATCCTCGCCTAAAACAACTAGTGTTGGTTGTTGAATAGAAGATATGGCGCTACTGTAGTCTTGACGCCAAAAGCCAGCTAAAAATGCAAAAACAGCATGGCGACTCTCAGGATTTTTTGCACCTTGTTGTAAGGTGTTTATCCATTCAGCATCCACTGCTTCGCTAGATTTAAACAGTTGACGAGTTGAGAAGGAACTTAAAAACTTTTCCCGTCGTGCGTAGCGGTAGAAAGCATTGCCTAAAGGTGAATCTAGAAGGTTCCAAATAGTTTTCTGCTGCCACTGGGGTGTGTTTTTTGTCAGCAAAGGCATAGCGGGAGGACTTGCTAGCACTAATCCGGTAATAAAATTGGGTTGTTTTTGGGCTAATTCTATGGCAACTGGAAATAAAGCACCTTGGACTACAACAATGACAGGTTTTTGTACGACTGTTTGCAAGAAGTGTTGCAATTGATCTGCCCAATCATTAGGAGTGTAAGCGGCGCGAGGCATATCGCTTTCGCCGCATCCTAACAAGTCGGGGTTGTAAATGGGATTGCGGTGTCCTTGTTTGTACCATTCACTTTGAAACCGCCGCCAAAATTGTCGCGATAACCCAACACCAATGGGGTGAATGAGTAACAGGGGAGTACCTTCAGGTATTGAAAAGCTTGGATTGAGGGTTTCGTAGCAAGCACGGTAGTTTTTCCAATTGTAAAACTGGATGGAGGATGTTGCTTTATCTTGAGTCATCATATGAAAATCATATCGGGGTGAATGAGCTTGTATCCTGCTTCCTTTATTTTCTTATTAGAGACTCTGGCATTGTAGGGACGCTTGCTCTGTTGGGAAGAATCCCATGTGACTTTTGGTAGATTATGTGCCTCGTACAGGCGATCGTATAATTCCCGACTTATAATATGTGCATCATCAACTAAGTTATAAATACCTTGTAGTTGATGCTCGCGAGCAAATTCTATTGCATCAACAATATCATCTAAGTGAATCCAGTTGGTTGCATCCTCACCATTACCAGGTCGGGTTGTACCAGCAAATCGATCCAATAGTTCGATTAACTCTCGACCTGGACCATAAATTCCTCCCAACCGTAAAATACAAACGCGGAGATTTTCATGAGAGGCGGATAGTAAAACTTGTTCGGTATCTCTCAGAATTTGCCCGTTTTTGTTGGCGGGTTCAACGGATGACTCTTCATCTACCCATTCTCCATTTTTGTCGCCATATACAGAATAGCTTCCCGTATATATGAGTTGCCGTACAGTTGGCGTCTGTTGTAAGACATCGATTAAAGTTTGAGCCGTGTGCAAGTAAGCTTCTTCATAGTTATCAGCACCTTTAGCACCCACACTCAAAAGTATGACATCTTTATCTTGTAAGACTGATTTTAAACCAGAGCGATCGCTCCCTTTAACAACTACAACTTGTTGAGCGACTGCTTGCAATAAGGGGACACGTTCGGGGGTAGTTGTGGTAGCAGTCATTGTGAAGGGCATTTTCTGCCAGTGTTGAGCCACTGCATAACCTACGTATCCACAACCAATAATCGCAATGTTCATTTTTATTCTAAATATTAAGAAGTACCTACTTTGCTATGGACGTATGACCGTAGCTAGGTAAATAAAAGTATACATAAGTAACTGGACTAAAATAAATACATTTATAAATTAACTACCCCACATTTATATGTGGGGTAGAGTATTAAAGGACGAACGATTAGTCGCGATCGCTTGCAGTTCTTTTAGCGGTATCTGGGTATACAGAGCCCAAATCTTTCACTGCTTCTGCTGATTCTTTGACGATTCTTTGAGCTCGTTTGCCAGGAGCATCTTCTGTTTGACGAGCTTCTTTGTTCCACTCTCCCGTTGTTTTTGGTCTGTCGGAAGTGTCTTGTTGTACTGCTTGTTGTACTTTCTTGGTTACAGCTTGAGCGCCACGCTCGGTATTTACGCCTGTTGTCAACACCAAAAATCCTACTAGGACAACAGTCATGAAACGCTTAACTTGAAACTCTTTGAAGAAACTGCTGATGTAAGCGATCGCATTAGAAATCAGATTTGTCATAACAAGACTCCGTTGTTTCATTCTCAATACTTTTTGCGGTTGCGGGACATTGCAAAGCCACTATAAATATAGGGATTCACCGTTCAAAATCAGCAAAATCCCTTCTGAATGAGCATTCCCGTATACAAAACTTACATTAACGGCAAAAAAGTAATTATTCCTCTAGCAGAAGTCATAACTCGATCTAGACCTTAAGAATATTTGAGCGAAGAATGTTCCCGTGTACTGGTATAAAAATGCTGTAACTCTTTCCTTGACACCGCCTCTAAACTAAGAGGATGTTTGAAAAGTCCTTTCATCAGTAGCAAAACATTCAAGCTCCCCCATTATCCACGCCCTTACGGGTATGTGCAAGGCACACGCTTCGCGAACGCGAACGCCACTCCTCTACGAAAGGAAACCTTTCTACAAGGGTGGACTCACCACTTGCTGTAGCCTGTGAAACCCGTCCACCGCAGTGGCTCCCCTTAACAAGGGGGACTTTCAGAGTATTTTCCCCCCTTTTTAAGGGGAGCCAGCGCTGCAGGAGGGTCTCCCGAACTCACAGCGACTGGCGTGGGCTAGGGGGGAGCGATAAGTGCCTAAAATCACAACTAACCACTTTTCAAACAACTTCTAAAGCTTCCAAAAAATAACCATTAACTTTTAATCCTTGCTAATGTAAAACTGTTCATCAAGTCCTTCTCCTGATTCCTCTTGTGATATATTTTCCAATACACCAGCAGTCTTTAGTAAATGTCTAAGTAAACCTACCTTTAAATCTTTATTCCCATGAATTGGAACGGAAATTCGAGAACTAATGCCTGACTTACCGTATATATGATGACTACCTTAAACTCGTATTAATGTCCAACAATTCTGTTCTAAAAGTTTTGCTAACTTTTTCCCAGACATTGAATTCATACAGCTATTTCCATCACTTTAGATTTATCTGTTACCTGTACTGCATCAACATCAACTGATAAACAACCTTCTATAGCTTCATATAAATTTTCTAGTAATTCTTCAAACGTGTCTCCTTGAGTTGCACATCCAGGGAGCGCTGGAACTTCAGCCCAATATCCGCCTTCTTCCGCTTCATGAACAATAACTTTCAATTTCATAGGTCTTTTGCCTTTATGCGCTCAAATTTATTATATAAAGATAAGTATAAAGGATAAAAAATATTTTTCATGCTTGCTTTAAAACATAGATACAGTTTCTCTAAATTTATTGACTTCATACTCAAATATGCCTAAACTCCCTCCCAAAGACTATATTCAGGCTGTTTCTTTTCCTGATGGAATTACCTTACATCCGATTGGTGTAGTTCACTCCCCTTACAAAGAGCGACACGGTACGCCACGTCAAGCCCAACTTCAATGCGCCCCGTCATATTACCAACCAGCAAGAGCACAAATAGAACTTTTCCCTGATATGATACCTCCCATAGCCCTTAAAGATATGGATGGCTTTGAGCGTATTTGGGTAATAGCATGGCTGCATCTCAACAAGCATTGGAATCCTACTGTTATACTGCCACGGGGACCGCGTATTCGCCGAGGGACACTAGCGACTCGCGCCCCCCATCGTCCCAATCCCATTGGCATTAGCGCCCCTAAATTAATTGAAATAAAAGGTTCAGTTCTACACGTTGAGGGAATCGATCTACTCGACCAAACGCCCGTACTCGATATCAAGCCTTACGTCACTTACTGCGATTCTTTTCCAAATGCTAAGTGCGGCTATGTCAATGAAATGGAAAATGCTCAAGAGTATGAAATAGATATCTTCGGAAAAGATAGACCTAGTATATGAGTTTGGGGATTGGGGATTAGGGACTGGGAACTGGGAAGTTAAAGATAGGTTTTCCGAACTAGCAAAACTGATTTGATAGGTCGTTTTACGGAGTTCCCTTCCAGATCGACTTTTCCAAAGAAAGTTTTACCATTGTAATACAGAGAAGAAGAACTCCCACCATCTAAATTCATGGCTTTTTCAGCACCCAAACTTTTCATAAAATCTGCAAGTGCGGGTAAAGATATTCCTGATGGAGAAACTTTTGGCTTTTGAGAAATCATGACCAAAATAATGCTACCGTCATGGGTAATACCTACAGCACTTCTAGCATTCAGTTGAGTGCTACCCAAAGCATCGCGGGATTTCGCTTCATCGACAAAGCCCTCTTGTACCAAGGTTAAATTTGGTAACAGCTTTGGTCCACCTCCTAAAGCATCAACTAACAGACAACCTGTAGGTAGTGGATCGTTGTGAAAAGCAATATCATAACGGGCTATATTATTTGTTTTTGAGTTTTCAGCTAAGGGATTTCCAAGAAATAAATTATTTATCTTGTGGGGTGGGCGTCCTCGCCCGCCCTCTTGAATGAACGGGCTAGAAGCCCGTTCCACAAGAGAAAGGTGGAGATTTTTAAATTGGGAAGTCTTTAAAGACTTGTTACAGATATAACGTCTAAATTCTATCCGGTTAAAAATTTGATTGAGATAGGATTTGAGATCGGGATTTTTTACAAGGCGTTCGTTTTCTCTGGGATTGGCGACTAGCTTGCCTTGTATGATAATATTTGATGTAGTTTTTTGATTATTGGGATCGAAAAAACCACCGTTAACGATCGCGATCGCTTGATTCTTCTGAGCAAATTTTTCGATAGTTTCTAAGTTTTGTGATATTGCGGGTGTGACTAAAAAATTGCTTTGAGAAGGAACAAATATAATATGAGCGTCACTCTGGTTGAGAATGCGCCTTTCATATCTAATAGTATTTTCTGTTAGAGATTTTCTACTTGGTAAATTTGCACTGCCTAAAACAGAGTTTTGTGAGGAACGCCAAACAAAGATTGTTAATACTCCCATACTGGTGAGCATTCCTAAAAACCACCAGATTGTTTTCATAAGTTTTTTAGTAAGAAAGGAGCCATATCTTCAATATTAAGCAAATGTTGAACGGCATTTAAAGATATTGCTTCTTTGACCATACCAAACATGGCATCATTTTGGGCTAGTGTCATACCGCCTGCTTGAGAAATTGTTTGCAAACCTTCTGCTCCATCACTCCCAATCCCAGATAATAACACTCCTGCTGTCGCTTGACCATAGTAGTTAGCGAGGGATTTAAACGTAACTGTAATTGAAGGACAATTTTTCTCTCCCAATAGAGGTTTTGAATAAATAAATGTTCCTTGAGAATTTAATTCTAAGTAATTTTTATCTGATGCGAAATAAACCGTTTCTGGTAATGGAAACTCGCCAAATTCAGCAACTTTAACCCTTAGTGCTGACTCTAAGGACAACCATTTAACCAATCCTGACAAAACACCTTCTCCCATATGCAAGACGCAAATTATAGGTAATGGAAAATCAGACGGAAGTTGGTTGAGAATCTTTTGAATTGTTTGTAAACTTCCGGTAGAACCTCCAAGACCGATAATTTGGATGCGAGAAGTTGACATCAATCTTGTCGAGCCTGTTGTGGAAACAAAACCAGAGGTTATCAGTTCTGTAGAAGCAAGTGGCTTATATTGCCGTTTAGGAATCACTTTCATATTAGAAAGTACTTTTATCTTGGTAATTAAAGCTGCTTTGAGTTTTTCATAATCAGTGGGCGAATTAGTTGCAGGTTTTGGAAAAACATCTACCGCACCAGCTTGTAACAATCGAAAAACATTGTCAATGTCTGTTTTTTGTACGTAATTGCTAATAACTAAAATGGGTCGTGGATTTTCAGACATAACGCGCCGAGTTAATTCCAGACCATCCATATCCTCCATCAGCAAGTCCGTACAAATGACATCAGGTTGAGTTCTAATAATAACTTCCAAACCCTCTTCTCCATTCCGCGCCGTGCCAACCACATCTATTTCTGATGAGGAATTTAGCATTCGTTGAAGAATCTCTAAAGCAATAGGAGAATCTTCAATTAAAACCACTCTCTTTTTTAATGAATACATTGATTAAAACTCCTGTTTAATTTTTAAAATATAGCGGTTTTCACATAAATAAAATACCGATTCATCTGCGTTCGTCTGCGTCGAGGGTGCGGTTCCATAAATTTATATAATTATTATATTAATCTCCTTAAAATATCTAAAAATTCTCCTTGCTCAAACTGTCCTTTAGTAATATAAGCATTTGCCCCCACTCGTTCGCCTTGAATTTTGTCTTGTTCGGTTGCTAATGTTGTGACGAGAATAACAGGTAATTCTTTATATTCTGCTAATTCGCGAATTTTCATAGTAAATTCAAACCCGTCAATCTTTGGCATTTGGACATCTGAAACAACAGCATCGAATTGGTTTTCACTTAGTTTTTCAAAACCATCTTGACCATCTATAGCTACTGTAACTTCATAACCAGCTGTTTCTAAAATCCGTCGCATTTGAGTACGAATAGGAAGTGAATCTTCGACTAACAAAATTCTCTTTTTAATTTGAGCGATTTCTGCTAATTCTCTTACGGTGATGGAAACAACTGTTTTTTTAGCTGATTTAAATAAATCGGTCGGACTTAGAACCATGCAAACTTCCCCAGTCCCTAGAATAGTTGCTCCAGCAATATTACAAACTCGTTTGAGCAAACTACTTTGTGGTTTTAAAACAATTTCTTGTAACTCTACAACGTTATCTACTAGTAAAGCTAAACGTTGGGAACCAAGTTGTAAAATAACGCATGGAATACTTTTTAAAACAGTGGTTAATGCTTGGGTTGAGGCAGGAACTTTTACGGGCAAACCGAGTAAGTCGGCAAGCCAAACAATAGATACGGGTTGTCCTTGGAAGGAAAAAGTCTGACTGCCTTCCACTGCAAAGATTTCTTGAGGAGAAACCAAGAGCATGGTTTCTACAAATTCAATGGGGATAGCATAGGGATTGTGGTTAATTTCTACAATTAAGACATGATTGGTTGCAAGGACGCTATTCATCGTAATGCGAAACAAACAACCCAAACCAGGTGTAAATTCTACAAGTATGTTTCCCTTCAAACGCTCAACGTTTGCACGTACAATATCTAAACCAACTCCTCTACCAGAAATTTCTGTGACTGAAGTGCGGGTGGAGAATCCCGGTGCAAAAATCAATGACTGAATTTCAGCGACGGACATTCTCAAGAGTTCTTCTTCAGCGCATATGCCTCGACGCAGTGCAGCTTGTTTAATGGCTTCGACATCCAAACCACGCCCATCGTCTGAAACTTCTATCGTTACAGTGTTACCAATTTGCGTAGCCCGAATCAGGATTGTGGCTGTAGGAAGTTTACCAGCTTGTTGCCGTTCTAAAGGCGTTTCAATACCATGATCGATCGCATTGCGAAGGAGGTGTAACAGGGGATCTTTCATCTCTTCTAAAATTCGCTTGTCTACAGAAGTTTCTCCTCCCTCAATTTTGAGATTGACTTCTTTGCCTTGCTGCTTGGCTAAGTCCCTGATGGTACGAGGAAAAAGATTAAAAATTCCTGACAACGGTACAAGTCGGACAGATGTGACGCCTGAGTTGAGTTCGTCAGATACTGTTTCAAGCCTGCTGTTTGAGTCTATGGTTTTATTTTTAAGGTTGTTTAAATTAGTTCCTAATTGCTTGAGGCGGTTTTCTAATAAATCGTAAAATTCGAGGAGCGATCGCTGTTTTGTCTCTGGTACGTCTTGTAGTAAATCTTGAAATAATCTACGACTTGCAAAAATTTGTTGATTTAAATCTTCCCATAAGGCGATAATTTCTTCTAAATCGGTAAGTTGGTTGACAATTTGACCTTTGGTGACAACTAATTCACCCACATAAGTTAATAGTTTATCGAGTCTTTCAGATGCAACACGAATTGTGTCAATTCGGTCATCAATAAGTTCTGTTGGTTCATTGGGATGGATTGTCTCTGTGGAGACTAGAGGTTGTTCCACTCTAGTATGAGTCGGAGTGGTATTTTGGGAATCGGGTATGATGTTTTGAGTTTCCAACTGTGTATCGTTAGACTCAACTGTCATCAGTTGGGCAAGAACGTGAAAGACGCTGACTCCTGATGGTTGTCCGGTAATGGCTTCATGGGCAATTTTACGGACGGCATCTATCCCTTGGTAAAGGCAATCAAATAACTGAGGTGTTAAGAGTTGTTCGCCTCGCTTGACAGTTCCCAAAATTTCTTCCATTTCATGGGTGAGTGTTTCTACATCTTTTACTCCTAACATCCGAGAATCCCCTTTGAGGGAATGCATTTCTCGAAGTAGTCCCTCAAGTTTGGTATTGTCTTGGGGATTTTTCTCTAAATGTAGCAAGGCTGCTTCAATGTTTTGTATGTGTTCTGCACTCGCTTCTTTGTAGAGCGATCGCAACTCTTCATCTTCTATCATCATAAGTAGATCGTCACAAATAAAGCTAACTAGTCAAGACCGTCATTGGTCAAGTGTCATTTGTCACTGGTTACTGGTTACTGGTCACTGGTCACTGGTCACTGGTCACTGTTAAAGTACAGCCTGAAGATTTTGAGCAGCTTCGTTAAGTTCTTCGGTAGCCACTTTCACTTGAGTAATGCCTATGGCTGTTTCTTCTGCTCCTACGTTGACGGCGTTGATAGCAGCAACAACTTGTTGTACTGTAATTGCTTGCTGTTTGGCTGTTTGGGTAATTTGTTGAGTGTTGAGGAACACGTTATTAACAGCATCAGCAATACTTGTGAAAACGTCTCCCGTTTCCGCTACGAGCTTAATTCCTTGTGTTGCTTTTTTTGTGCCTTCATCAGTCACCATAATTGTGGAGTTTATCGCAGCTTGAACTTCATTAACTAGATTATTAATACGGTCTGCTGACTTTTTACTTTGGTCGGCGAGTTTGCGAATTTCACCTGCTACAACGGCAAAACCTTTTCCTTGGTCTCCAGCACGTGCTGCTTCTACCCCAGCGTTAAGAGCCAGCATATTTGTTTGGTTTGCCAAGTCCGCCACCAGATCGGAAACGTTGGAGATTTGAGATGTTTGCTCGCTTAAGCGGACAATTTGGTTAGCGATGGCAGTTACTTGGTCTCGTAGTTCTGCAATCCCTTCTACTGTTAAACCAACTGTTTTTGTCCCTCCTTCAGCAAGAGTTAAGGCTTGTTTTGCTCTTTGGGCTGATATTTCTGCTTGTTCGGCAGATTGAAGCGCAGACACTCCCAATTCCTGCATTGTGTTAGTTGTTTGACCAACAGAAGCAGATTGCTCAAAAATAATTTGCTCTTGTTGGTTAACAGTAGAAGTAATATCTTTTACAGAAGATGAAACTGAGTCGGAGGCTTCTTGGATTGCCTTAACAATAGTAGACGCAAGGATATAAGCAATAACTAATGAGATAATAACCGTGATGAATGTTCCTAATCCAGCAACAATTTGTACAATAGTTGCCGATTGTTTAACATCTTGAAGTAACAAGGTAGTAATTCTTTCTTGCTCTCGTTCAAATTCCGAGCGCAAATTCTCAACTTGTTGTACTAAAGTTCTACTTTTTCCCTGTTGAAATATTTTGAGTGCTTCATCTTTCTTGCCAGATTCGATTAACCTCACAATTTCCTGAGAAGATTGCTCGATTTGCTCTCCAAGTTGGCGCATCTGTGTTACTCTTTCTTTTTGTCGTGGAGTCACAGAAATTTTATCAACTGATGTAACAGCGCTTTTATATTCAGCCAATCCTTCTTTATAGGATGCGCTCACTGTTTCCGGGCGATCGTTAAATATCAACCAATCGCGCACGGTTCTTTCAACTGTTGAAATACTTAATGTTAATTGAGATGTTTCTTTATCAGCATTTTTAGCTTCTTGTACTTTTTGAAAAGATATATCTAAATTTCTATAGTTTAAGAAAGCCAAGCCGTTCAGTAACATCAATAATAGTAGTGGGAAGGAGTATCCCAAGATAATTCTTTCTCTCAGTTTAATTTTGGCAAACATAATTATGTATCCTTAGTAAGAAGAGGGATTGGGGAACTCGGGGCTCCCTCCTTGTTGAGGGGCAATGGGAATTGGGGAACTCGGGGCTCCCTCCTTGTTGAGGGGCAATGGGGATTAGGGATTGGGTATTTATTTCCTAATCGCCAGTCCCCAATCGCCGAGCTAAATTTGTTCGTTCACTATTAAACCTCCTTCTGTTAAGATTTTAGGTAAGTCTAAAACACAAAGAAATTTCTCTCTAAAAGGAGTAATTCCTCGAAGATACTGCATGCTGTCATCAAGCGAAGTTACGCTCGCTGGCATCATCTCATTTTGTTTGACAGAAACGACTTCTAATACTTTATCCACTGGAAAGCCAGCTAGAATATCATTGACTTGGAATACAACAGCTTTAGAACCAAAGTTGATGGGGTCGAGCGGAAGATTCAAAACATTGCGAATATCGACTAAGGTAATAATCTGTCCTCTCAAATTCATATTGCCGATAATATGCTTTGGACAGCAAGGAATGGGTTTTAAATTTTGAATATTGGCGAACTCTCGTACTAGTTCTAAATCCAAACCGAAATATTCATCTCCAAAGCCAATGACTGCAAGAGAAGTATTTTCTATTTCAGTCTCTGATGCAACTGCTATGTCTTGAAGCTCTAACGCTCGCTGCTGGAAAATAGTTCTTTCTTCTAAAGTTGTATCTGGGCAATATAGCTCGTAAAAACTTGGTGTTTGTTTTTCCTTAATTCCAAAATCTTTCTCATGATAATTTTGTTTTTTAAAAGAGGGTTTTCTCTCTTCTAATTCACTTTCTAAATCCCAAAGAAGAGTTAATAAAGAATCTGGATCGCGTATCAATTTTTGAGAATTGATTAACCAAACGGTTTCTGACTCTACCTGGATAACTCCATTTATAAAGAAAATATCATTAACAGATAAATCTTCCTGTGATGATATTGTTTCAAGGAGAGCGTCATCTAGTTCGATCATTTCTAAAATTTCGTGAACCACTATGCCAATTTGTAAGTTTTCCCACTGTGTGATAATGATATAATCGCTTACATGGCAATCTTTTAAGGAAGAACCTAAAAGTAAATCGAGATGTAATACTGGAATGAGTTGTTCTTTTGAGTAAAAAACTCCGATAATATCGGCGTTTGTGTCAGCAACAGGTATAAGTTGTGGAAGGGGAAAAATTTCTTGAATAAATTCTGCTTCAATACCGTATAGTGAATCGTGCAGGCGAAATGCTAAATATTTATTATTCTGATTCATAAACAATACCGCTCAGTATAATAGACATCTCTGGAAAAGATGTAAGGGCGCAACGCCTTGCGCCCCTACCAAAACTTTCTGGTAATGCATAATTAATTTCTGGAGATGTCTAATGAAAATAGTAAATATTTTTAGAAAATACATATCTATTGAATTGCTAAAGTTAATCTTGATTGACCTTTTAAAAAATTTGTCTTGCTGTGGTTTGACTCTGAAATTCTAAAGCCCGAAAACGCAACTCGCGTAAATTAGCTTCAGTTTGCTTTTTTTCTTCTACATATTTATCCACAATTTTCAGTAAAGCTTCTGGTTCAAATGGTTTTGTTAAATAATGGGTAGTGCCTGCAATCTGACCTCGAAGTTTATCAGAAAACTTATCTCGTGCCGTTACCATAACAATAGGTAATTTTTTGAATTTGGGAATACTGCGGACTGTACGGCAAAACTCTAAACCATCAACTTCTGGCATGGTCACGTCCAATAGCAATAGCATAATTGGATGGGTATTCAAGAGTTTTAAAGCTTCTACAGCATTGTTTGCAGAGAAAACTTGGTAGTCTTTCACCAAAGCTCTTTTTATAAGAGCCTGTACGACTGGGCTGTCGTCAACGCTCAAAACAATTGGAAGTTCTGGCTCTATGGGAATAGGAACGTATGGGGTTACAGCTTGAGGTTGAGATGGTGTTGGAAACGTGTTTTCCCTTATAGAGAGCAAATTCGAGGTTGACCATATTTTGTAGTACTGGGCTAGTTCTAGTGGATCTTGGTTTAATTCTTCGGCAATGTCTATGAGCGATCGCCTACCATTTACCCTCTCCAGTAATTGTTGCTGTTTGCTATTTTCGATAATGGCTCGCCAACGACCGGATAAAATTTGAGGGATAACCTCCATACTTGGGACGATGGGAGCTAGAGCATCCCATTTTTTCTGGCGATCGCTAACCTCTTGAAGGAGTATATCCCAGTTCAAGCTGTGACTATCAAGCCCATACTTGAGGTCAATTTGCACTGTATTATTTACCCGCAATTGTCCGGGAAATGAAAAAGTTTGCTCCAAGACTTGTGCGACTTGAGTGCGGACGTGTGTTTCAATCTCCTCCCACTTGAACACTCGTATCCGAACGATATGTTCTAACAGTTCTCGAAAAGACGATGGATTTTTTAGCTTTTGTGCGGCGTATCTGATAGCTGTATCCGCCCAGCTACTGCTACACTTTCCACCAAATTGTCGGGCAAACTCTTGATTGCTCGGGATTTTTACTCCGCCGTAAATAATTTCACCGTTGTCTAAAACTAAAACACGTGTTCTGGGTTGTCGATCCGGATCGACGAATGCGCCAATCTCAACTGAGCCACTCGTACCCTCACATCGCAACTCTTCCAGCAGATTCTGTAATTGCCCTTCTTGATATTGTATTTTTTTTAACATTGCCGCAACTAAATTAAAAGGTATATATTTTAACAAATATTGTTAGATTAATACTTATTACGCTCTGCTGTTGTGAAGAACCTGCCCGAGCGATAAGCTGGGTACAGCTGCGCTTCGCGGCCGCACAAATCTTGCGACAATGCCAGATATCTGAAGTGGAGTACAAGACATAAACCGATACCTACCAATCTTATGGGGATATGCTTAGCTTTACTAGAGAAATATATGGTAGATACACTGAACTCAAATTAATATTTATTGTAACAATTGAGACACACCCATTCTGTGTTTCTTAACAAAGGCTTACTTAGGAGCGATCGTTTTTCTATATTCTTAATCATAAAGAGCAGTTACGCATAAAACTAATTGCTCTTATCTCGCATATCCAAAGTTACCAGACAAAATGCCAAAAAGCAAGGACAAGCTCCACGTGCTTTTGCAAAGCTCACACATCACGGCTTGTTTATTAAATTTTTCTGAACTCAGTACAGTACATTACTACGTATGTTTTTTGACAAAAATTTTTTAGTTATGGAAAAGCCGATACAGCGATCTAATCTTTCAACCATAGTTTTACCATTAATTGAAGTAAAGACCGAAACCCAACTTCTTCCCAAACCTTATAGCTTGAATTTCAAATATATAAAATAATAATCATTCTAATTTTTAAACTCGTGTTAAAACTGATGTTTACATTGAAAAATATCTAAATACACTATTACAAAAAAATTTACAAGTCATAAATTTAACATTTTTCAACAATCTTGAGTTAGTTTTTTTCTTTAAATTATTTATTACCTTGGATAGTTGAGCGCTATAAAATTCCCTCAAAAACTCATGTTTAGCTTGATTTTAAGCTGTTAAAAAGTTAGACCTAAGTTCAAAAAAGTCATGAAATTTTAACATGGTAGTATAAATATTTAGTTTAGTTGTAACTTTTAAAACTTATATGATTAACGTATCTAATATCTTTTAAAATTTATCGAAAGTTAACTGATGGTAAGCCATAAAGCGAGTAAAAAGCGGAAAAAACTCAATTTTAAGGAAATTTAGTCGAAAAAAAAGTGAAAATAGCCTTCTTTTCTTCCATTCTTCAATACCTAAAGAAGCTCTTTTTACTGAAACATTTTAGACGATGTAAAATTTATATATTTTTTTTATAAATATTTCAGTAGAATTGCTACTACACTTTTTTATTTTTTATTAAAAAATAAATAACTAAAGAGAAATTTTTCTGAAAAACTAAAAATAAATTCCAATCTTAAGAAATGCAAGTATTTTGTACCAAAAAAGTGGAATGTATTAGCATCAAATTATGTGTGTTGCAATTTAGATTTAAATTTTGATGCTTAGCAAGATTTTCTTTGAGCACTGAATCATAAATCGGGAAGTAAAAAAACATTGTTAGAACTTATCTGATTGAAATTACAAAGAAATCAGTGGAGTAAATTTTTATGATGTTAACAAACGAAGTTCTTGTTTCTAAGACAAATAAGTGTGGTTTGGATGTTTTTGAAGTTTCAAAATTTAATCTCGATCGTGTCACACTAAAGATTAGTAAAGTTATAGAAATGTCTGAACAAGAACAATACAGAATGTTTGAAATATTTAACAAATTTAAGTTTGTTATATTGGAATGCGAACCAGTGCTTGAACCTCAAAAGAATTTATTAGCTTTAAAGAAGTTTTTTGGTTCGATTAAGAGACATAAACGTTCTGATAAAAATGGTATCGTCCAAGTTACAAATACAATCAATATTCTTGACAAGAGCGCTCAAATTTCAGCAACTAATCAAATGCATCCGATACATACGGATGGTTCATTCGATATAGACCCTCCTAAAATTGTTGCTATGCAATGTGAAATACCTTCTACTAAGGGCGGTTTATCACAAATTGTTTATGCTGAATTTGTCTACGAATATTTAAGAAACAATTACCCACAGTATTTACAGAACTTGTTCCTTTACCCTTTAACTATCACAAGAGGTGGCGAAACGGCTACAAGAACAGTGTTTATCAAACATGAGGGTAGAATATTGATGACTTTTAGAGCAGATTCAGTAATTTCAATTAATATCCCGCTAGAAATTCAAGAAGCTTATCAAATTATTAAAAATTATATTGTGGAGCCTAAAAATCAATTAATTTTTAAACTAGAAAAAAATCAAATAATTTTATTAGATAACTTCAGTATACTACATGGGAGAACAGCTTTTCCAGAAAATGAAGGTCGGAAACTAAATAGAATTTGGTTTGATGGTATTTCCGCTTATAGTCATGCCTTTAAATTGGGCTTCGTTTCTTAGTAAAAACAATAAAGAGAATGATGTAAAATTCTGATTTTTCTTTTTCATCAAAACGTTAAATTCATTAAGGGTGCTATGTTTGACGTTAACAATTATTTCATTATTTTTGTTCTCACAATCATTTTCTTCCTTTTAAGTTATTTAGGCGCTACAGTAGGTCTCATTCTTGGTGATATTCGATTACCTTTACTTATCTATGCCTTACAATCAACTACTAATACAATAGGTATTGCAACAGGTACGAATCTAGCTACTTCTGCTATGGGGGCATTTGCTAGCACTTATTGTCATATTAAGGAAGGACGTGTCGATTTTAGGTTGCTTTGTGCAATTGGTATCCCTTCAGGCCTGGGTGCATTTATCGGTATGATTGTCTTTGCTCATGTCAATACGGATTGGATGAAAATTGTTATAGGAATTTTACTTGTTTACTCAGGTTTTCAAATAGTAAATGCAAAAAAAGCTATTCAAGGCGAATATCAGCGTGCTTATTGGAAAAAGTTACTATTTGAAATATTAATTGGAGTAGCTCTGGGGGTATTATCAGGTGCTGTAGGTTTGATGCTTGGTAGCATAAGACTACCTGCAATGATTCAAGTTCTAGGTGTTGAGCCAAAAGAAGCAGTGGGAACAAATGTTGCTCTTAACTTTATCACTGCTAGTATTGGAGCTATTACTAGTGTATTCACTTTAAAATCTTATTCACTATTTCATTTGCCACTTATTGTATCGCTAATGATAGCTACACTGGTAGGTTCCTATTTGGGAGCACAGTCTCTTAAAAAAATTAACACTTCAACACTCTGTAAGATACTTGCTTGGGTTTTAAGTGGAACAGGAACATTCATGATATTGGAAAATTTACACTCATTTAGTTAAAAAATAGCAATTACCACTTTCGTGAGGTACGAGATATTGAAGTAACCGCAGTTGAACTTGGATGGACGCAGATGTAGATAAATGTGTATCTCAGCAGACGAGGAAACCCTATATATAATTTTGATGTTACTTAATGGAGATCGGAAAGTGAATAACTTAAAAACAGTTTTTCATATTGCAATTCCTTGTAGAGATTTGGAGGAAGCTGAAGATTTTTATATAAAAAAATTACAATGCAAATTAGGTCGTAAATACTCAGATAGAATAACTTTAAACTTTTTTGATACTCAGTTAGTATGTCATCTTTATCCTGAAAAAATAGATTCCAACCCACAAATATATCCAAGACATTTTGGTGTAATTTTTAATAATCAGGATGATTTTTCTCACGTAATAAATTTAGCCAAGCAACAAAATATCGAGTTTATTCAAGAAACTGTACATAAGCGTCAAGGCGAAGCGGCAGAACAATTGACATTTTATTTGAAAGATCCATCTAATAATATAATTCAATTTAAACTTTTCTTAAATTCAGAAATGGTTTATTAGAAATAAACTAAGACGTCAAGTTGTGAGTTACGACAAAAAAATTCCTAAAAATAAAGCAGCACAGCAATACATTCGGTTAAAGTTTTGTTTGTCAGCAAAATTTCCCGATATGTTCCATGCTAAAATTTTATAAAGATTCTTAAGCAAAATTTTCTTATTCGAGCATGATTAAATAATTAGTTCGTATTCGATCTCTATTTTTTCAGCATCGCAATTTTCAAGGATTAAATTCTTGTTCCTTCCTTATCATATCTAAGGAAGGAATGCGATTCTGCTATGAATATGTATTTTACTTATACCAGAGGTTTAGGTAGTTTAATTCCTGCTATCAATGCCCGATCCATCTGTAAATGCAAACAAGCTGCTTGAAACCCTGCTTCATGTAAAAAAGTGAGAAGCTCTTCAAGTGTAGCAGGATAATCTGCTTTTTGTGGTAATCGCTCATGGACATAATATTTTCCACTCCATCCACTTTTCATCTTAGAGTTTTCCTCTAAATATTCCCACAGAGCAGTGTAAAGATGAGATAGATGTGTTGTATTTATAGTTATCCGATCTGAAAGTAAAAAGATGCCCTTCTCTTCAAGAATTTGATAAAGATATTTAAAGACTTCCAACTTTTTCTGATGTGAAATATGGTGTAATGCTTGAACACTAACAGCAATTTGATATTTCTTCCGAGGTAAAACAAGTTTTTCTAGATTTGTGAAATCATGTTGAATTAACACACATTGCTCTAAAAAAGAACGCAATCGAATCTCTGCTAGTTCAAGCATTGCAGGAGAATAATCAACACCAACAATGTTAGCATTAGGTCTTTGGTCGAAGATTGTTGCTTCAAATTGCCCTGAACCAATACCTAAGTCAAGAATAGTGTTTGCTGCTTGGTATTCTTTTAATATAATGGATAACATAATATCCAAGTGTTTTGTTCGTGCGTGATTTCCTTCAAATGCAGTTTCATCCCATTGTTTAGCAAAGTCTTTATTGAACCACTCATCTGTAATAGATCTTGATTGGTTTGGCATAATGGCAGCGATTCCAATATTACATTTATTACTGATTTTTCTACTTTATTATAGTACTCCCATAATGATAAACGAAAAGGTTAATTTAGCTTGAGTTTGAGCTTATTTACAAAACTAAACATGGTTGTGTTTTTTAACGCCCACCTACTTACTGAAATTAAGAACATTAACGTCAAGGTATGTGGCGGAAATGATTGATGCTACTGGACTATCTCAGAAAGGTAATACCAAATTCATGTCATTTTCTCAACGTATAGACACAAGTCCTGCTTTTTCAACAAATTGCTGACCTTCTTTAGACAGTAAGATTTTACTGTAAGCTTCGCCAGCTAGCTGATCGATTGTACCATCTAAACGAAAGACAATAAACATACGTCGGTTGATAGGGTAAGAACCATTTCTTATTGCAACAGTATTAACCTTCTCTCTATCTTCTACGTATGGTTGTACATATTCTTGAGAATTACCTTTAGCAATGGCAAGGGGTCTAATTGTTTGTTGATTTCTAATTAATGCACTTGCTCCAAAGGAAATACTGCCAGGAGTTACTGAAACCTTCCGAATAGCGTCAGTGTAATCTCTGACAAATCTTGTCTTATCACTTAATTGATCGACTTCTTCCCCTAGAAGTAGGGTCAAGATGTTAGCAGCTTTAGGGTCTCTAGCAAAAAGTATAATTGGCAGATTGGGTCCTCCTACTTCCTTCCAGTTGATCACTTTACCCTTATATATGTCTTGAAGCTGTTTAATTGAAAGCCCAGGAATAGTGATATCTGAATGGGTAAAAAAGACGAGTGCATCAAGTGCTACTGGTACTTGCTTTAACTGAAAACCTCGTTCTTGAGCCTTTTTATAATCAGTATCTTCAAGAGATGCTCCATTTAGAGTAAAGCTTAGTTGACCATCAAGCACCATAGCTACACCTTTTGTACCACCAGATTTACCATCTTTTGATTCAGTGTAGCGAAGTTTAAAATTTGGGTGAGATGCGGCAATAGCTTCATGTAAGCCTTGAGCGACCAAAGCAGCAAAAGTATTTCCACCACCATAATTAAATGTACCTTCTGGGATGTTCAATACATCTCTAATAGAATTAGACAGTGTAATATTAGAAAAACTCTCATTAGAAGCGTTAATTTCAGGATTACCGGAATTGTTTAACTTGTTGATAGTAATAAACAAAGAAAAAATTAACCAACTTAGGAACAAAAATAGTAATCCAAAGGTAGAGCGAACTATCCAAGGTGTTAATAGTAAGTCTTGAACAGACGTTGATTTAGATGTAGTAGTTTCCTTCTTGTCTATCAAAGGAACAATATTCAGAGGCTTACCACATCTTTGACAGAGTTTAGCTTCAACAGGATTTTTCTCATAACCACAATGGTTACAAAGATTATTCTTTCGATCGTTCAATTTCCTAGAATTCATTTTATTTTCTCTTTGTATTTTTTTACTTTGGTGTTGCAACCAGGTAATTTTTATATTGTAAAATTTTTTCTTAAAAAGAAAACGTTGTACGAAGCGTTCCTACATAAATCGTGTTGTTGTCATTATTATGTTCTGGATTAAAAATGACTAATATACCTGGAGTAATGCTTATATTGTCATTGATTTGCAAACGATAGAGTGCTTCTAGATGATAAGAAGTGTTGGGGTCTTCAATCACGTCACTATCCGTTACCTTAGGTGGTTGACCAAAGACAATTCCAAGGAAACTTCCTTCTTTACCCAAATCCTTTAGAGCGACTGCACCAGCCCAGTACAAAATATTTGCATTAGAACCCTCAAAAGGTCCGGCTTTGGCTTGTGCAGTTGTATACCCTATCCAGCCTGAAATTTCAAACTTCGCGCTAGGTCGAAAAAACGCCTCGAAGCCATAGTTATCAGCTATTGTTGCAAAGTTACCAAATGGACGAGTTGCATTCAAACTACCAGTAGAACTAAGAAGGTTAACACCACCTTCACTATTAAAGTAACTGCGTACATAAGTTAATCCTATATTGAAAGCATTGCTGGGGCGAAAAGTAATCTGACCAATAGCTGCGTAGGAACCATTAAAAAGACCGCGACCCAAATCAGGGTTACTAGCTTGTGGTGATAGTAAGCCTAGCGAGGCATTGACCGATGAATTAGGTCTAAATGTGAGTGTTACTCCTGCTGAGTTATCAGCAATTCGGTAGATCGGGCTTAACGATCCATAGCGAGATATAGCACCAGTACCATTGGATTGTAAGGTGGGATTAAAGGTGTAAATACTATCTAAAAATTCAGTTTGGGCTGCAGCAATATTCACACGCAGTGTATTGCCTACGTAAAACTGATAGTATAAGTCATCAATTCTAAAGGTATTGTCTTCATTACCATCAAACCCGAAACGAGTCATGTTTGTTCCTGTTGTACTTGTAGAATACAGGGTAATATTCCGCGCTTGCAACCTAACTCGCAAACGGTCATTGCCAAAGAAGCTAGCATCAAAGTTCAACCGCACTTGGTCAGCAAAGACGGTATTACCTGCTACATCTTTATCTAAATTGGCAAAATTACCAGCACCATAAGAGTTAAGCAATGCTTGAGCTTGTGCGGTGTTAAAACCTGTTAAAGTCGCTATGCGGTTAACAACTTGAGTTTGGTTTGCCAAGTTAACGCCATTAAAGTCATCGCGATCGAACCCGTAAGGAAAGGCTCTGTCATCTCCAAAAGCCTCAGCCACGTTGAATATAGCTTCTCCTGTCAATTTTGTAGTGGTGGAAAACTGATTTACTTCCAATTCGGCTGTGCGGGCTTCCACTGCATCTACACGACCGCGCAAAGTAGCCAATTCTGCTGCAAATTCTTCTTGCAAGCGTTGTAAAGTTGCTAAATCTTCCCTTTTAACCAAGTCAGCAGTTGCTGTCGCAATCAGTTCGTTCACCCTATCCAAGCAAGCATTCAACCCTGCTGCAAATTCATAACGAGTCAGAGCACGATTTCCGCGATAGGTTCCATTAGGATAGCCAGCAATACAACCATACCGTTCTACTAGAGATTGCAATGCTTGGAATGCCCAGTCTGTCGGTTGTACGTCAGAAAATTGAGATACTGATGTGACTTGGCTTAGGCTGTCAGACTCTTGAGACAACTGCTCGACAGATGTTATTCGTTTACCAATTTCATCCGCTAAAGTCTCATCAACAGCACAAAATATAGCAGCAAATACTACTGTAGTGACTTTGAGAAGTTTCCAAAGTGTTTTTGTCGTCATTATTGATCTCACTCACACCTTAATAGTCGAAAATAGCTCGTAAACGGAAGTTTTAGCACCAGTTTTACCCCACTTACCCCACCCTAACCCTCCCCTTTACAAGGGGAGGGAACTGGAAATTTAGTTTCCCCCCTTTACAAGGGAACTGGAAATCTAGTTTCCCCCCAATACATCGGGGGGACTAAGGGGGGTAAAAAGGTCAGGCTTAATTTACACAGCTCACATATAAGCGTGTATAGGAATGGTATGATGCTAGAACCCTGTTTTACTTAAATTTCTTTTGTAGTTAAGTAGAATAGACCTTTGTTTAATAGAAGCAATGCAATACGGCTTTAGTCGTTAAGGGAAGCTTATCGCTCAATACACCCGTGTCTCATTTTTTGATTATCATTGTTGCTTTGAGATTATATTGTAAAAAAATTGTTAATCACAAAAGCTTCTTACGGATATCTCGCAAATTCAAATTACCAAAGAAATCCTCAAAAAGCAAGTTTCTCCGTATAACTCCTGAAAACTTTCAACAATAACTAAACAATCTTCATATTTAAAATGTTGGGTTTCGTTCCTTATAATTCGATTAAATGTTGGGTTTCGTTCCTCAACCCAACCTACTTATACTGAAACCATAGGGAACCCGATCGCGTCAAAATAAAGAGAAATATGATTGTGGACTCGATCGCTTGAAAACACGCTCTCATTACTGGCATCTCTTACCATATATCCGACCCCAATGGCAAACGCTCCTCAAAGGATTTGTTGGCATTTTAGGATACGTACTGGTAACCCTAGCACTGATCTCGCTTGTCAAGGAATTGTCCAATGCCTTTGGCAAAGGAAACGTTATTACAATCGCCGAAATTTTGGGCATCTTAGGTGGCGTGTTTCTTGTGAGGGGCTTTTTTCAGTCCGTACAAGATATCTACATGGCAAAAGCTGCTCTGAGAGTTGCTTTTCATCTCCGCAAGCAAGTTTATACCCATCTTCAAAAGTTAAATTTTAGCTACTTTGAAACAGCAAAAGCAGGCGACTTATCTTATCGACTCACTGAAGATATAGATCGGGTTGGAGAAGTCGTACACAAACTTTTTCACGATTTTATTCCCTGCGCCTTGCAGTTGGTAGCCATTCCCATATACATGATTTACCTCAACTGGCAACTTACCCTAACTACAGTCATTGTTGCACCGTTGATGGGTCTTTTGATTGGGTGGTTTGGCGAACGGTTGCGATTATTCTCCCTCAAAAGCCAAAGCCGTGTTTCCGATTTGTCATCTATACTAACAGAAGTTTTTAGCGGTATCCGAATAGTACAAGCTTTTGCAGCCGAAGATTATGAGATTGCTCGGTTTAGTCGCGAAGCCGAACGTGCTTTAAAAGCAAAATACTCTACCGAACAACTCAAAGCCATTCAAATTCCTATTGTCGGTTTTTTACAAGCAGTGAGTTTTTTACTGCTTTTATTGTTTGCCGCATGGCAGATCGCTCGCGGTAACCTAACGGTAGCCGAATTTTTTAGTTTTTTAGCAGCAGCAGCCTCCTTAATAGATCCCATCAGTCACACAACCAATAATTACAACGAGTTTAAACAAGGTGAAGCATCAGTTGACCGTGTTTTTGAGATCTTGGCTATTCAACCAACGGTGGTAGAAAAACCAGATGCTATTTTACTTCCGACTGTTACCGGAAAGGTAGAATATCGTCACGTGTCTTTTGCCTATAAATCTGGGGAACCCGTATTAAAAGATATTAGTTTACTAGCAATGCCAGGAGAAGCCATTGCCCTAGTCGGTGCTTCTGGAGCAGGTAAAACAACTTTTGTCAACCTTTTACCTCGCTTCTACGATCCGATCGCGGGTCAAATCTTAATTGACGGCGTTGATATCCGAGATGTGACACTGCATAGTTTGCGGCGACAGATTGGTATTGTTCCTCAAGAAACTATCATGTTTTCAGGAACGATTGCTCAAAATATCGCTTTTGGGCAAGATTCATTTGATATGGAAGCTGTTGAGAAAGCAGCTAAAATTGCCAATGCTCATAAATTCATCACTCAATTACCAGATGGTTACTACACCTGGGTTGGGGAACGAGGTGTCAATTTATCAGGCGGACAACGACAAAGAATTGCGATCGCACGTGCAGTCCTTCTCAATCCCAGAATACTCATTTTAGATGAAGCGACATCCGCCTTAGATTCTGAATCAGAAGCTTTGGTACAAGAAGCATTAGAAAGACTTATGGAGGGGCGCACTGTATTTATTATAGCTCATCGCTTGAGTACAGTCCGACGGTGCGATCGCATTTTAGTTCTCGAACGAGGACAAATTGTAGAGTCAGGAACTCACGAGGAATTGTTGGCGTTGGAAAATCGCTATGCACAGTTTTATTCACAGCAATTTAGTGTGAAATCATGTTGAATTTTAGATGACTGTATACACACAAGTAAGTAAGTCGGCGAGAAAAAACTAAATAGGACTTACGCATTGACAAAAATAGTAATCAATGCCTTTAAACAGTGCCAGCACTAGTTAAATTATTTACAATATACTCACGTACAACATTTGTGAATAAGTTTCTTTGTACCTCATACCAACTAGAAATCATTTCCTCACAGCGCACTAAAGAAAAGAACCTTGTTGTCAAAGTTAATTTAGAGCAAGCTGGTGCTTAATGGGTTGTTGGTAAGAATGAGTTGTCCTTAATAGGTAGGCATCGTTACAAGCGCTCGCCTCCACTCTACCACCATAAAAATCTAAATCCTCACTTGCAAATGGTAGAAACTCTTGTAACTGTGGACACCGAGATTGAAACTGGTAAGCCCAAAGGTTGACGGCTTGCCCACCGACAACAATAGCATCTAACAAGCGTGCTTGTAAGATGACAAAAACATCATGTAGATCGACAGGAGTCAGTATCTTCGCCATAGTGAGTAGGAATGCTTTCTTCCCATACATGGGTACTAGGGTCAAATTTCCAGTACTGAGGTTGTAGTATTTGATTTGCCAGCTTTTGTGCTTCATCTGGCGGCATTGCTAAAAGCCGCATTCTCGCCTCTATTTTTTCTTGTGCTAGTCGTTCACTTTCAGTAGAGCTAACTATAATGTCATCATTTACCTCATTTAGATTTGAGGTTAGGGGAATAATTTGATTTTCTGGTGACTGCATTGTTATCAAACTCTGTATTGATAAACTAAGTTATTGAAAATATTTTTTTAGTCTTGTCACATTTTCAAGTACACTTTATGCACTCTCATATATTGTTTCCTAAAAATAATTTATACTTATATTAACACGAATTGGTTACAAATTCCATGCTAATTAACTAGCTCGTACAGCCTCGAACCTCCCTGGAAAGTAATGTCAAGTAAGCAGTTTAGAGATTCCATCAGAAGGACTAGTAACAAGCCATAAAACAACACCTTGAAAAGGCTACCTCGCTTCTACGATCCGAACTCAGGTCAAATCTTAATAGATGGTGTTGATATCAGAGATGTGACACTGCATAGCTGGCGGCGACAGATTGGTATTGTTCCTCAAGAAACTATCATGTTTTCAGGAACGAGCGCTCAAAATATCGCTTTTGGGCAAGATTCATTTGATATGGAAGCTGTTGAGAAAGCAGCTAAAATTGCCAACGCTCATAAATTCATTACTCAATTATCAGATGGTTACTACACCTGGGTTGGGGAACGAGGTGTCAATTTATCAGGCGGACAACGACAAAGAATTGCGATCGCACGTGCAGTCCTTCTCAATCCCAGAATACTCATTTTAGATGAAGCGACATCCGCCTTAGATTCTGAATCAGAAGCTTTGGTACAAGAAGCATTAGAAAGACTTATGGAGGGGCGCACTGTATTTATTATAGCTCATCGCTTGAGTACAGTCTGACGGTGCGATCGCATTTTAGTTCTCGAACGAGGACAAATTGTAGAGTCAGGAACTCACGAGGAATTGTTGGCGTTGGAAAATCGCTATGCACAGTTTTATTCACAGCAGTTCAGCAAGCCCTAATTTAGATTTATCATTAAATCTTGCTTGTTACACTGAAAAAACCAAAACGCATACACTTTCAAAGACTATGAAATTTAACGTGACCCTCGATCGTGACGAAGATGGTGTTTGGATTATAGAATGTCCCAGTATACCTGGTTGTGTTAGTCAGGGACAGACAAAAGAAAAAGCTCTAGAAAATATAAAGGATGCGATAGCAGCTTGCTTACAAGTACGTGCAGAACTTGGTTTACCACTGACCATTGAGACTCATCAAGTTGAGGTTGTAGCATAGGTATGTCATCTGCACTTCCCGTTTTAAGCGGTCGTCAAGTAGTTCGCATTTTTGAGAAATTTGGTTGGCAAGTAGTGCGACAAACTGGAAGCCACATGATTATGGTTAAGGACGGTGAAATTGTCACCTTATCTATACCTGACCATAATGAGGTAGCAAAAGGGACTTTGCGTAGTCTTATTCGCACTGCTGGACTTACTGTAAAAGAATTTGTATCTGCTGCTTAAGTCCTTATCATGACAAAATTAACCTCAAGAGCAACTCAACTCCACAAAAAATACAAGCTCATAACCAATGGATTCCTTTTTGTTATTGCAATGTGGTTGATTAGCCGACTCGTTGTTGTAGTTGGAATGCAAGTCATTGCTCCAATACTTTACACATCACCAGTCCAAACCCATTGGCAAACTGCATATCCACTTGACTTTGTTCCCGGTTTTATTCCCAAACCAAGTTGGGAACTCTTTTCCCATTGGGACGGTAAGTGGTATGGTCGAATTGTACTCAATGGTTACGACTATGCAGATGATGGACAGCAGCATTCTGTTGCTTTTTACCCCGTCTTTCCTTTGGTGATTCGTGGGGTAATGATGTTAGGCTTACCCTTTGAAGTAGCGGGTACGCTTGTCAGTAATTTTTCGTTTCTTGGTGCGTTGCTGCTGTTATATTCTTGGACAAAAGATCGCCATGGTATTCATGTAGCCCGATGGGTAATTGCTGTCATAGTTTGGTGTCCTTTTTCCCTATTTTGTACTGTTATTTATACTGAGGGATTGTTTCTATTGCTGACAACAGCAGCTTTGCGAGCATTTGACAAACGCCAACATATCCAAGCTGCTATTTGGGGTGCATTAGCAAGTGCAACTCGTGCTACAGGAGTCACACTTATACCTGCTTTCCTTTTTGTAGCTTGGAGAGAAAAAAGACCTGCGATCGCTTATGTAGCAGGTTTAGCTGTAGGGATTGGGTTAGTTTCATTTAGTTTGTATTGTGGTGTTCGATTTGGAGATCCCTTAGCATTTATTCGCATACAAAAAGCATGGGCGCAACCAAATTGGTGGTTTATTCTCAGGGATGCAGTAGACGCGGGTAATGATAGTTTGATTAAAGTTGTGATGGTTTTTGGTGGCGGTTACCTGTTATGGTACTTACGCACTAAAATAAGCAGTGTTGCTATTGTCTATGGCTTTTGTTCCCTGTTAGTCATGATTTTTTCCGGTGCTTTGATGTCTATCAATCGCTATGCATATGGCGTCGTGTCCCTATCAATAGCTTTTGGGCTAGTGCTTTCTCAACATCTTCGTTGGGGATACGCTATTTTGACTTGGTTTGCCATATCGCTCTTTTTCTACGCAATTGATTTTGCTATCTGGAACTGGGTGGCGTAATCAGTTACCAGTGACCAGTGAGCAGTTACCAGTGACCAGTAATCAGTGACCAGTGACCAATCCCCAATCACCTAATTGTTTTGATACTTTCTATTTGTTTTGAGAATAAATCTGTAAAAATGCTCATGATTGTGCGATCGCGTACTTTAATATTTGCGCTGATTGACATTCCTGATTGAAGAAGCACTTCTCGATTATTAACATTTAAAGATTGACGTTCTAAGCGAATTTTGACAGGAAAACTATAGTAAGGACGGATTTGATCGGGTGGTAGAGCATCAGAACCAATCGAGACAACTTCTCCTTTAATATCACCAAACTCGCTAAAAGGAAAAGAGTCAATCCGAACATCAACTTTCATCCCTTCTCTGATAAAACCTATATCTTGATTGGTGATATAAACTTTTGCGGTCAATTCTTCACTCGGTACAATTTTAAGAACTGATTGACTGGGGTTAGTAACAAACCCTGGATAACGAGCTTGTAAATCAAAAACAATTCCATCTGATGGGGATCTAATTTCTTGATATTGTAAGTTGACTCTTGCTTGACTGATTTGATTTTCTGTTTCAGCAATCTTTTTCTCATTTTCTAAGATTGCCTTGTTCAACTCACTATCAATTTGAGCCACTTGTTTATTATTACTTGCTATTTCAGCGTGTAGTTCTTTTTTGGCTGCTGCAATAGTATTATGGAGCTTTTCTTGCGATTGAGCGATCGCAAAGCGCAAACGTGCTTGCTCCTGTGTCAACCGTTCCACATCTGCTTGATGAGTGCGGACTTCCTGTTGTTGTTTGAGGAATTGTATCCGAGAAACTGCTCCTTCTACAGCAAGAGGCTCAATACTTTTAAGAATAGTTTGATTAACCTCTCGAATATCGCGAGCAGAGGATAGTTGAGCTTGGTTTTCGTTCAGTTGTTTCTTTAATTGATCTGTCTGTAGTTCATCAGAAGCAATTCGAGCTTTCAACTCTGCTTGACTAAATTCTATACGAGCTGCTTCCTCTGGTGAAAAATCAAGATTCTGATATTGTCCATTTAATTGAGCGCGGTAAAGTTTATTTTCCGCTATTAACGCTGCTCGATTTTGAGTTAAAGAAACCAATGCTGGAGGTAATTTGACTTGCGAGATCAATTGTGAATTATCAGTTCTAGTATTTTTACCAATAAGCTGAATGCGGTAGAATTGATTCTCGTGAATCAAAGCATTACGAATTTTGAGAAGTGAGATGAGTTGCGATCGCACTGCTGTAGGATCTAGTCTGAGAAGCAAATCGCCACGGCGAACTCGTTGCCCATCTTTCACAAGAATACTTTTGACAACACCAGCGACAGGAGCCTGCACTTCCTTCACAGTCCCTTGAGGTTCCAATTTTCCTTGACTGGGAATTGCCTCCTCAATTTTGGCAAAATTTGCCCAAATCAATACTAAACTCGTAACGCCTAAAATCCCCCAAAGAATAGCTCGCGACCACATAGGCGATTGTCGCAAGACAACAGAGCGACCAAATTTGTTATCTTCAGTCAGAGTTTTTACAGGAACTCTAACTTCTGGTTCTAAGACTTTTGATGATGAAAGTGGTTTTTGATCGAGTTGAATGTTCATTGTTGATTGTTAGTTGTTAGTTGTTAATTGTTTGTAGTTAGTTATTAGTTGTTAGTTGATATTTGTTAGTGGTTCTCATTTAAATGAAGTACAAATTCATCTGCGTTCGTCTGCTACAGGCTGCGGTTCCATAACTTTTTTATGTATTGCACCCAATAAAAAACTACTAACAAATTTACGGGCGCAAGGCATTACAACAAATGTACGGGCGCAAGGCCGCCGCGCCCCTACTAACTACTACCCACCAACTCTTGTTGTTGATAAAGGCAGTAGTAACGACCTTTTTGCGCCATCAGTTCTTCATGAGTTCCTTGTTCTACAACAGATCCTTGGTCTAATAGCAAAATCACATCAGCATTCTTGACAGTCCCCAAACGATGAGTGATGAAAAAGACCGTGCGATCGCGACAAGCTTCTGCTAAATTAAGACAAACCTCCCTTTCTGACTGATAATCTAAAGCACTCGTGGCTTCATCCAAAATCAGCAAGCGAGGATTTTGTAGAATCACGCGAGCAATAGCAATGCGCTGTCTCTGTCCTCCTGAAAGAGCAGAACCTCTTTCTCCGACTCTCGTGTTGTACCCATTAGGCAGAGACATAATAAAATCATGTGCTGCAGCTATTTTTGCTGCTTCTATAATTTCTTCTGGTGTAGCATCTGGATGAGTCAAAGCAATATTCTCCTGCACTGTGCCATCAAACAAAAGAGAATCTTGAAGTACCATCCCAATCTGACGGCGTAGGGAATAAAGTTCTACTTTGGCAATATCATAGTCATCAATAAAGATTCTGCCTGACTCTGGGTCGTAAAGTCGTTGTAAAAGCTTTGTTAAAGTGCTTTTCCCAGAGCCACTTTGTCCGACAATTCCAATAAATTGTCCAGCTTGAAAATCTACATTAATATTCTTCAGTTGCAATGGTCCGTTAGTGTTAAATCGAAAACAAACATTTTCGTACTTTACAGCGCCACGAATAGACGGCATAGGAATGTTTTGACGATCTAATTCTGTGACTTCTGCAGGACTATCCAAAATATCACCAAGCCTTTCTAAAGAAAGTGCAGTCTCTTGAAAGTTTTGCCACAATTGTGTTAAACGCAACAATGGTGCTGTTACGTAACCAGCAATAATACGAAAGGCAATCAACTGACCTAAAGAGAGTTTGCCTTGAAGGACTAAGGATGCTCCTACCCATATGACTAATAAACTAGAAACTTGGTTGAGAAAATTGCTTGTGACGTTAGCACCTGTAGAAGTGACAACAGTTTTAAAGCCAGCATCAACATAGTTAGCATATCGTTCTTGCCATTGCCAACGCGATCGCAATTCTATATTCTGTGCTTTGACTGTTTGAATACCTGACATGACTTCTACTAAATATGATTGAGCTTCGGCATTACGCTCTGCTTTCCTTCGCAACTGCTGTCGGATTACCGGAGAAATAACTATTGTGAGAAAGGCAAAAAGTGGTACAGTTGCCAGAGCTACTATAGTTAGCAACCAACTATACAATGCCATCACGACTATATAAATGACGGAAAATACAGCATCCAATACTACTGTTAAAGCAGTTCCCGTGAGGAATGAACGAATATTTTCCAATTCTTGAGCGCGAGTGGCTAGCTCCCCTACAGGTCGCCGTTCAAAATAACGCAAGGGCAAACGTAGGAGATGATCGATAATTTCTGAACCTAAAGTGAGGTCAATTCGATTTGTTGTATCAACAAATAAATAAGTACGGAGGCTTGTTAAGAGTCCTTCAAAAACAGCTAATATTAATAGTAGTATACCTAGTACATTTAATGTGTTGGAGCTATTTTGAATAATGACTTTATCGATAATAAGTTGAATGATAAGAGGATTTGCTAAACTAAAAACTTGGACAAAAAAGGAAGCGAGAAGGACTTCAAGGAGAACTTTACGATATTTTATTAAGGAAGGAATAAACCAACGTAAGCTAAATTTTTGCTGAGGCGTGTATTTAGTAGGTTTGAGTAGTAAGACTTGACCTTCTTCTCCCCAGTTTTCAATAAAATTACCTAACTTTTGCTGTACGATACCTACTTCTGGGACTGCTAACACGAGCTTTTGGTCAGTAATTTCATAAAGGATGGCGAAACTATCTTGCCATCGAATCATAGCAGGAGTTTGTAGCTTGGTAATTCCAACAGCTTTAATGTTAAGTAATTGGGCATTTAATCCAATTAGTTCAGCAATAGCACCGCAAAGTTGTAGGGACAGGGTTTGAGTGCGCTGAATTTGATTGTCTAACACTTTTGCGATCGCATCTCGACGAAAAGGAATATTCCAATACTGACTCAGCATTTGAAAACAAGCTAAGGTTGCGTTTTTCGGTCCTCGACCTTGAATGTGAGGGTAATTAGGCGAGCGCGATTTATGAATAACTACTGCTTCTAATTTGGGTGGACTTTCAGGCGCGTAGGCAATTTCTTCAGAAGTATGAAGTGTAAAAGATGAAGAATGAGAATTTTCATCCTCAATACTTTCTACTTTATCCTTTTTTAATGGCAAACCTATCAGCCGTGGCTTAACAGAAGCTTCTCCTGTTAGCTCGCTTGTCTTCGTTTTCAGATCTATAAGAGTTCCTACTGGAAATTGTTCAGATGTTTTACTACTGAGAAACCAATTTAATGAAGGATCGAGTTGAAGGTTAATTTTTTTATGATTAGCAAGAGTCAAGGCAGTTGCTTCAGGAAATAACTTGAAAGCAAGTTCTGCAATATCTGATACATTATAAGATTTTAGTAAAGCTTCACTATCAGCTCGTCGTGCCAGTTCTATACCTAATAACTCAAAAACTTCAATGACACTACAACGGTTGTAAAATTCTTGTGCAAAAGTCGGAGAATTCTCTAACAAGCTTAAAAAATCCGTTGCGGGAAAGTTTACACAAATTGTTTCTTGCGAAGCAATAACTGTTTCACAAGGGACTCCTCGTAACAAACTGACCCAACCCAAAATTTCCCCCGATTTCAGTAACTTTAGTGTAATGGGCATTTGAGTATTTGGATCGTTCGCTAGTAAACGTGCTTGACCCTCATAAATAACAGAGACTTGAGAGGATATATGTTCTTGTACGAGAATTATTTGACCCATGCGGTAACGCAAAAGTTGTAGCTTAGGTAGCAATTTTGCTAGTTCTTGTTCTGAGAGTTGATTAAAGGGGACTAGTTGAGTTAAGAAATCTTGAATAGAGGCTTTGGTATAAGTCATTAAATTATTAGTTATTGGTTGTTGGTTGTTAGTTGTTGGTTGTTAGTTGTTGGTTGTTGGTTGTTGGTTATTCTTTTCCACTAACCACTAACCACTAACCACTAACCACTAACTGTTCTTTTTCATTCCTCAATTTCTGAAGCTGTTCTGTAAGCCAATTTTCAAAGAGTTCGTTTAGTAAGCGAGTTTTCATAGCTTCATCCAATTGCGCTGGAACATATTTTTCCAAGCGCACGATGACAAACCACTCACCAATCCGAGTTGGAGGTAAAAGTTTACCAGGTTGATTGCTATAAAGCATTTGTACCATCACCGGATGGAGTGCAGACAATTCAACAGGACCAACTAAGCCACTTGTTTGGGCTTCCGGACCTTGTGAATATTCTCGTGCTAGTTCTGCAAAGGACTGTTCTTTTGCCAAAATACGAAAGTAAAGTTCTTGAGCAACTCCTGCATCTTGAGTTCTCAGTAGAGAATAAATTACCTTGTCCAGTTTTGTTTTGCACTGGAAAAAATAGGGTTCCAACTTTTTGCCCCAAGTCGCCTGCTTGAATTTTTCGATTTTGAGCCGACGAGTAACGATTGTCTCCAGATGAACTGGTGACAAATTGTAGTATGCCATCCATGCTCTGACATCAGCTTCATTTTTCAACTGATGTTCGGCATAAAACTGCTGTTGAGTTTGGGCAACTTCATTAGGGGTGTACTCTATAAATTCAACAGCTTCATCAAGAATTAACTCCCGTAGTAACTGTGGTAGCATTTGATAGCTAGCCAGTAAGGAAGTTAGTTCGCTCGCTTTGATTGTACGGTTACCGATTTGCAACACTTCAGTCATGAACTACCAGACACTTGAAAATGCATAGTCTGCTTGGTGCTGCGCCCTGTGTTTGTAGATACTATTACGGTATGTGAAAGAAAGTGGTTGGGCGTTATAGCCATCTTAATAGAAACTTGTAGCTGCACCACCCGGTAGAGGCAAACTCACTTCTTCCATCCGCTAGCTATTTTAATAACAAATTATACGATTTATGTGTATGTTAAGAATAGTAACACAAATAACACAAAAATTTAAATTACAAGCAAAGACCGGGCTTTTGAGCAAAGCCTAGTCTTTATGAAAGTCTATTGACAAATAGTCCTGTAAAGAGAGTAGCGAGTTTTGGTAATTTTATTTATGCCAATGTTTTTTTCTTTGCTCTCCTTCGCATACCTACACCTAACGCAAGTGCTGTCATTGAACCCAGAACAGTGAAAGGTTCGGGAACTGGCTCTAGGTAGGCGTTGCCAGATCCATCAACTTCTACTAAATCATCCTCAAGTAGAATTCCGTCAAAGCCCGTATTATCGGTATCGTATAAGTAAAAATTAACTGTAGACGAACGCACCCAAGGGCGCGGATAAATCTGTACCTCAGCAGATTAGAAAGCGCTGTATCAATTGCTGTGATTGGGGTTAAAGCGCCAATTGAGGAGTTTTTCTAGAATTCGGCTTTGACGTTTGGCGTTTTGCTCGATCGCTTCAAAGGCTGTAACAGTACTGGCTTGGCTCAATTGGCTCTCACGCCTAATATGAGTCAAATTCAAGGTGCGATCGAGGTAAAACTGATATTCTTCAGCCAGAGAAGATTGGTCGCGTTCAAATTGTTGATTAATAGTATCTATAAGAATTGAATTGCAATTAACACCTTCAAGTTTGTCAGCAGCGAGACGCCATTTTAAAAGTTGTTCTATGAGAGAAATCTGACATATAACGTTTTGTTCAATTTCTTCAAAAGCCTGATGCGTTGCATCACGGTCGAGTCGCCCTTGACGCCATAGATGCGTCCAAGCCAGGATACTATTGAGTGAGAGCTTGAGTTCAATTGACAGAGATGATGCAAATTGTTTAAATTCTCGATCTACCCAGCTACTATTTATATACGTCACAGGATATATTATTTTATTGTTCATAGTGGAATTTTTGGCTTATTAATTTCTTTTTTTAAAAAATATGCGGTAATTAACGGTAATTTTTGGAAACTCTTACCACTTTACAAGTAACTCGCATCCATTTTCCTATACCTAAAAGTAGATTTTCTATCTATCGACTACTGTTTTCTATCTTTGGATGTATTGATAGAATATTACGAGAAAAGGTAGGGATGCTCTTTCTCTGTCTAACGAAAGAGTTAGGAGGAAAGGTTTTTCCCTATTTGGCATGGCCGATTTAAGCATGACAGTTTTTTAAGTGCTTCAAGATTTCAGAACCCGTAGAGAGGGCAAAAATGGCAGTCATATCAGTTAATCAAAAAATTTTTGAAAAATTAAAACAAGCATATATAGAGAAATTTGGTGCTTCACCTAAGTTTCTGATTAATGAACTAAATCGAGTTTATCAAGATAAAAAGGAAGATTCTAAAGATATTATTTCAGATAAAACAATTCGGAATTTTTTTAAGGAGGACGAATCATCAAAAATACAAGAGAAGAATCTCAATTTTTTATGTAAAATTTTATTAGGATATGAAAGTTATCAAGAAGCTTTAAGGTATCAAGTAGCGTTGGAAAAAGGAGATATAGACGAACCTGACTATGGAGAAACTTGGTTCGAGCGCTATCAAGAATATCTCAAGAGGAAGTGCGGTACTATAAAAGTCCTAACGATGACTTATCCCGTACAACTAGATAATATTTATGCCCAAGTCAATGTTTTAGAAAACATTCAAGGAAAGCAGTCTAAAACCATTCAAGAACTCTTTAGCCATTTTTCAAGCGAAAATATAGGATTTAGTCGATTTAACTATAGAATTCAGAATCATTTATCTGCTTTAGATGCTGTTAAAAACTATTCTAAACTACTTATTTGGGGTAAGCCGGGTGCAGGAAAGACAACTTTTCTCAAACATCTTGTTTTACATTCTATTCGGCAAGAGGAAATCCAAGAGATTCCAATTTTTATTTCATTGAAAGCATTTTCAGATGAAGAACAAGAATTAAGTCTTACCGATGCCGTTCAAAAAGATTTGTCTGATTATGTTTCCAATGCATCTCATTTTGTTAAAGATTTGCTAGAACAAGGTCGTTGCTTAATTTTACTTGATGGATTAGATGAGGTAGGAGAGACAAAAAGCGATCGCTTGTATCAAATTATTGATGATTTTGTTAAAAAATTTTCCAAAAATCGTTTTGTTCTCACTTGTCGTTCTGGCTCTGCTGATTATATATTTCCCGATTTTACAGAAGTAGAGATGGCTGATTTTGATAATAATCAAGTGGAGCTTTTTATTAGAAAATGGTTTGCACCTAGCGAAGATTTGAAATTAGCAGATAGCTTGCTTGAAAAAATAGAAACAAATAGAGCTATAGAAGAACTAACGGCAAATCCTTTATTACTAACAATGTTATGCTTGGTATTTGACGAGCGCTACGAACTTCCCAGAAATCAGTACTCGCTTATTCATGACGCAGTAGAAATTCTTTTACGAAAATGGGATGCAAGCAGACGAATAGAACGAAGTGTAACGAATAAATTTAATCTACCCTACCAGCAAAAAGTCAATTTACTGAGTAAAATAGCTTATGAGTCTTTTATGCAAGAACCACACAAGATTTTGTGGCAACAAAGGGAATTAGAAGAAATTATCGGAAATTATATTGAAAATTTGTCTGATTTTTCTAACGATACTCTCAATGTTGATAGTTTAGCTGTTTTAAAAAGAATAGAGGCAAATCATGGATTGCTTGTTAAACAAGCACAAGATATTTACTCATTTTCACACTTAACTTTTCAAGAATATTTTGTGGCTAACTATATTGTAGAAAGCCGAAGCTCCGAACTTTTAAAAGAAGTTGTTAAACAGCATTTAGTAAACCGTCAATGGCGAGAAGTCTTTCTAATAATTGCAGGACGACTAGCGAATGCTGATGATTTTTTAAAAATCCTATTTATTCAAATTAATAAGCTAGTCAGTAGTAAACGATTACAAGATCTGTTGACTTGGCTAGACGATGTCACAACTTATCATGATGTCAAATCAAGTTCTTGGCGAGCTTTTTATTTATTTGTAGATCAGGAATTTGAACTTTATACAAATCAACTTTCAAAAGTCGATTCAGCCCAAGCACAAAAACTTGCCGTTCTTTTAAAAGAGTTTAATCGAGAACGAAAAAAGATTATCGATCGCTCACCTCTTTCTGATTTTGCATTATATTTAGTAGATACTTATACTAAAGTATCTGCTAGAGCCAAGAACAAGCAGTTTATGTCTCATAAAGTTAGTCCTTTGCTGAGAAAGGAACTTCCCATAAGTGATGATACTGTCATGACTCCTCAGTTAACAGGTGAAGGTGTAACCATTGATAAAAATAGAGGTGTGATTACTCTGAGAAAACAACAGAGGCAAATTACTCTTGACAAAGATAATTTTCCCAACCACATCGGGTCTAGTATTACCAGCGATAAATCTTTAAATTACGAGGGTTTAGCAGACGAACTCATGTTCTTAAAAGAAAGCTTTCCTGCTGATAATGCACCTCAATCAGATTGGCAGGATTGGATAAAACATTTAAGAGGAGTCATGAGACTATATTTGAATATCGGTTATGATGACGTAAAATTCTCACTAGATCAAATCAAAACCTTAAAAGATTATTTGTACGCTAATACTCTCCTTCTAGAGTGTATTAAAGGAAGTAGTTACTCTTCTAAAGATTTACGCAACCAAATTCTCGATTATCTATTGCTACCTAGCAAGCGCATTCCTGAAACACTCATTAGAGAACAGGGACTGGGGGTTAGGGGCTAGGGGTTAGACAAGAGAGATTTTTTTGTTCCCCTCGTTCCCAGGTTCCGCCTGGGAATGCAGTACACGAGGCTCTGCCTCGTACCTTCCAAATATAGCAGTTTTCAGTTGAATAAAGTACAGATTTATCTGCGTCCATCTGCTACAGGCTGCGGTTCCTTAATCATTTAATGTATTGCACCCAACTGAAAACCGCTATATTACCTACTATTCAATGTTGCTGGAATGCTTTGATTGCTGGAGGCGGAGCCTGGGAACGAGAGTGAGGCGTCTGCCTTCTACCTGCTATTTTCCATTCCGGACTTTACCGCTTTTTACCGTAAGATACCACAAGTGGTATAATTTTGTGGTGTTCAGACAGTTAAAAAAACTAAGTAGACTTAAATTATGAGCAAGTCACAAGTAAAAAAGTGCGATCGCAAACCTGGTGAAAAGTGGACTGATGGTTGTTGTAGTTCAAATCTAACGGAACATCCTGAGATAGAAAAATTGGAAGACTCAATAACATATGCTGCCATTGAGCCTTCTTTGTTATCTGAATCAGGTTCACAAAAACATTAATTTTTTACAAAATTATGTAAATTTTATTTACAAAGATTCTAAATAGGTTAAAAGGTCTGCCATGGCTTGAGGGCTTGGCTGGAATTTTGGCATAGGTGGCGTTTCACCACTTGTTACTTGATGTATGAGACCGTAGGGCGATTTGCGTTTAGAGACCCCTTGTAAGCTCGGTCCAACACTGCCATCTGCTTGCCAGCCATGACAACCAGCACAATTTATTTGAAAGATGGCGTGTCCTTGTACTGGGTCACCATTAAGCGCTAGAACAGCTATAGCATAAGGATCTGAGGGTCTAATTGCATAAACAGCAAAAATGCCCAAAAGGACTGTTAGCACCACCGCCAGAGCCATTAGTGCGATGCGCTGAATCAGATTTTTAGGTTTGGGGATCTGGTTATCCAAAAGTTTGCTGTTCAAGTCAAAGTGTACAAAAAAATTTTATTTCATACACATAGCTTAAAAGTTCTTGATGAAATATGCAATTGCGTTGTGTTGGAGAGTACAGATTGGGGAACTCGGGGCCCCCTCCTTGTTGAGGGGCAATGGGGATTGGGGATTGGGGAACTCGGGGCTCCCTCCTTGTTGAGGGGCAATGGGGATTGGGGATTGGGAATGGGTATGAAAAGGTGAAAGAGGTGTTGCTGAATTTGGTAGAATGAATGGCGGGAACCAATTTTATGCACAAAGGAGATCTAACGTGGTTGAACCCCTGCTTGACGGCATTGTACTTGGTCTTATCTTCGTAACCCTCGGCGGATTGTTTTACAAAGCCTACGAGCAGTACAAGCGTGACAAACAGCTCGGCGTGTAAATGTAGGAGTCGTAAGTGGTGAACGGGGAGTTATAAATCCTATTCCCCAATTGCCCTTCGGGTTCGCAGTCCCCTAGGTCGGGAAACCCTCCTTCAGGGCTGTCTCACCAATCGCCAATCCCTACTCCCTACTCTTAACTCGATAAAAGGTTAAAGCCGTATTTCCGTAGACTTTCTCACGACAGATTTCCCAAGAAGGTATGATGGGTGGTGTCCAATCTTGGGGGCTGTGTTCTAGTGCTATTTCGCCGTCTGTATCTAAAATATGATGGTAAGCTAAGACTTCTAATACTGGCTGATATAATCCGCTAGCATAGGGTGGATCGAAATAAATTTTGTCAAATTGTTGCCCTGAGAGTTTTGGCAACGTTTGTAAGGCATCTCCCCGCATGACTTGAAATTTTTGTTCTGCATTAGCTAGGTGTTGCCAATTTTCTTGAATAATGGCACACGCACGACTGGATTTTTCAATTCCTGTCACTAAACTGGCTCCTCTGCACAAAGCTTCTGCGCCCATTGACCCAGTTCCAGCACACAAATCTAACCAGCGACAACCATCTATCGTACCCTGCCAAATATTAAACACTGCCTCCCGTACTCGCGCACTGGTGGGTCTGGTTTCTCTCCCTGGCAATGTTTTTAAGGGACGATTACCGTAAATTCTTAAGCTCATTTGTTAACGGTCATTAGTCATTGGTCAAAAGGTCATTAGTCAACAGTTATCGGTCATTTGACACTGGACAAATGACACTCGTACACTGGACAAAATTCTTGAGTCAGTAGTCACTGGACAAAGGACACTGGATAAAATTCTCCCTATGCAGCAACTTGTGTCCAAACTTGAGAGACAAAATTAGATAGAATCTGCAATCCAATGTTAGAAGATTTTTCCGGATGGAATTGTACTGCCATCAGATTATCGCGGCCGATCGCAGCTGTGACAGTTTGATTGCCATGAGTGACAGTTGCGGCACAAACTTGGGGATCGGTTGGCTCTACATAATAAGAATGGACAAAATATACCCATGGATTTTGCGGTAAATATTCCCACAATGTTGTTTTTGGTTGGGTTAGTTCGAGTTGATTCCAACCCATATGGGGAATTGTGATACCTGGTTCCGGAACAAATCGCCGTACTATTCCTTTAATAATTCCCAGTCCTGGCTCAACTCCTTCTGCACTTGATTCAAAAAGAATTTGTAAACCCAAGCAAATACCTAAAAAAGGTTTGCCAGAATCAATTGCTTCTTTTATGGGTTTTTCCAAATCAAGCGATCTCAACTGTTTTACAGCTGGATCGAAGGAACCCACTCCTGGCAAAACGATAGCATCTGCTTTTTCTAATTCTTTTGCCGAATCAGTAATCCTTGGAGTTGCGCCAGCTTTTTCTAATCCTTTGCAAACCGAGTGCAAGTTTCCCATGTCGTAGTCTACGACTGCAATCAACGCCATTTACCTGCTCCCTGCTAATTTATTATGGAGGGTACTTATATTCTAAATAATAATTCTTATGCAGAAAAGGTTTTTATTAACTTCTTTTCAAACTTGGTTACCTCATCAAAAATCAAATTCTTCTGACGATCTATTGGCAGAAGTTGTCCGACTTAATTCGTTGCCTTATGAGTTAACGCTATTGCGACAATTGCCTGTCGATGTCGAGCAAGCTAGTTTTCGAGTCATAGAAAAGATCCGCGAAGTTCAGCCAGAGCTCATCGTTTGCTGTGGTATGGCTGAAAAACGGACGCTATTAAGTGTGGAAGTAGGTGCTGTGTCTGGGGAAAGTATGTTGCTGACAACGGTTGATTTAGAAAAGTTAGTGGCGGATTCCCAGAATATTGAGATTAGTCACGACTGTGGGAAATTTGTCTGTGAAGGTCTTTATTATTCGGTTCTCGATGAACTACGTCTCCGAGAACTAAAAACCCCTTGCATATTTGTCCACGTTCCTATTTTGACTGAAGAGAACTTCCCCTCAATCTTGGAGGATTTTTTCCTGATGACTCACAGATTGGCACTTTTGTAAAGATAATTGCGTCTCAAAGTAGAAAAAAATCAGTTCGTATATGTTTCCATTCTTACTCATTCTTCCCATCGCACAAATAACACCTTCCCCAATCGCTCCCCCACCCGCACCACTTGAAGAAATTGTTCAACCGCAACAAGTACGCCCTCTCCCAGGCAAATTAGATAACGTACCAGTATTTAATAGTAATAGCCCTGAAAAGGTTTTGAAAGAAGGAATTTTGCTCTCTACTTTTCCATCAGAAGGGAAAAAAGTTCCCACAGCACATTTAAATTTTCCTTTTAAAGGTCGATTCGATGTTTTTGCTCATCACGTAGCTCAAGCACCAACTCCGGAAGATTTGCGATCGCTATATCTAGGAATTATCGTTCATAACCCTAATTCTCAACCAGTAACAATCAATATTTTGCAAGCAGCTACTTATCTCAGCCAACCCGATGCACCCTTTGTCGAATTGCCATCTAAAAGTGATAATATTTTGAGCAATACCTTTGCAGGACCGGGCGATCGCGTAACAAATCAAGTTCTTCGGGGACAACGGCAAGAAACCTTCCCAGCTCAAATAATTATTCCACCGGGGGAAAGCCAAATGTTACTTAATGTACCAATTCCCGTAAAAGAACTTACCCCACCTTTAAATGGTCGGTCTACATATATGCGGCTATGGAGTAGTGGCACAGTTTATGCAGCCAGTCTGGCAATGCTTGCACCAACAAATCCTGATGGTAGCGAACGTCCTCCTACAGTGGAAGAGTGGCAATATCTATTAAATAATAGTGAATTATCCAGTCCTCGTGACAAAACACCTACTCCTTTAGAAGAGACAAGCAAACCAATAATTTATGGGCGTGTTGCTGGAGTTGCTTTAGGTTCGGAATGGAAAGGTTTACTCGCAGACAATCCTGAAAAAACATATCTTACCATTCCCAGTCCCGGACAAGCTTTTTCCTATGGACTATCTACTTTAGATCGCGGCACATTGGGTACCGAGCAAATACAAAGTGCGCCTATGTTAGTACGCTATCCCGACACTGCTTATCGCGCCCATGGAAACTATGGAGTGCAATACAGTTTAACTTTGCCGTTATATAACAATAGTCAAAACCAGCAGACAGTCACTGTGTCAATGCAAACACCAATTAAAGAAGATAAGTTAACTAAATCGGGATTGCGCTTTTTTAACTCAGCTTCCCCGCAAGTTTTCTTTCGCGGATCGGTGCGAGTTCGCTATCAAGATGATGCAGGTTTGCCTCAAACCGAGTACGTGCATTTGGTGCAAAGACGGGGACAACAGGGAGAGCCTTTGGTAGTGTTGAATATGAAGGCAGGGGAAAAGAGATTGGTTGAAGTGGATTTTCTCTATCCCCCAGACGCGACTCCTCCACAAGTCTTGACAGTGACCAGTGACCAGTGACCAATGACCAATGACCAGTAATCAGTGACCAGTGATATCATGTTCGGTTAAACGCTTATAATATTTGTAGGTTGGGTTGAGGAACGAAACCCAACATGAGTGCAG